>JAAYZI010000315.1 GCA_012514925.1 Deltaproteobacteria bacterium
GGCAGGGTCTTCGGCGCCGCGTGCCGGCAGGGTCTCGGCGCTTCGTGCAGGCGGGGCTCCGCGGCTGGGAGATCTCCGCGGCTGGGAAGGCTTCCCGGCTGGGAGAGCTTCGCGGCCGCGAGGGAGTCGGGGAAGAGGGAAAGAACTCAGGCTATTTTATTTTTACTTTCTCCGGAGAAAGTGAATGCGCAGCGGATTGGCGGGGGTGTGGCGCCGCGTGCCGGCAGGGTCTTCGGCGCCGCGTGCTGGCAGGGTCTTCGGCGCTGCGCGCAGGCGGTGCTTCCCAGCTGGGAGAGCTTTACGGCCGCGAGGAAGTCGAGGAGTAGGGAAAAAACGCAGGCTATTTTATTTTACTTTCTCCGGAGAAAGTGAATGCGCAGCGGATTGGCAGGGTCTTCGGCGCCGCGTGCCGGCAGGGTCTCGGCGCTTCGTGCAGGCGGGGCTCCGCGGCTGGGAGATCTCCGCAGCCGGGAGAGGGTGCCGGGAGGGAGAGAGAAAAAGAACGCAGGGCTATTTTATTTTTACTTTCTCCGGAGAAAGTGAATGCGCAAAGGGAGTGCGGGGATGAACTTGTTGATTGTTCGCGCTTAGTGGGTGACTTCTAATTCTTGCGCTAGTCTGAGGATCCCTATGATGCTCATGGCGTCCTTTATCTCTCCGTTTAATACTAACGCGAGGCATTCGCTAAATGGGAGGTGTTTTATCTGCAGGACCTCGGTTCCCTCCGGAGCTGAATCCGTTTTGGTCAAGCCCCACGCTACATAAAGCCGCGCTACTTCCGAGGTGACGCAATTGCTAAGATGAATCTCCCCTCCCAACTCTCGCCACTCACTGGCAATCAAACCAGCCTCCTCGCGAAGCTCTCTTTTTGCAGCCTCACAAGGATCTTCGTTATGCTCTGCTCCGCCCTCCACAATTTCCCAAGAATACTCATCCGTGGGATAACGATACTGCCCCACCAAATACAATTCGTTTTGAGGAGTCAGAGCGAGGACTCCTGTGGCAACCCGAGTATCGACCACGCCGTAAATACCCGTCTGCCCATCCGGCCTGATGACCTGATCTTCACGCAGGGTGATCCAAGGGTTTGAATAAACGATTCGCGAAGCGAGCTTCTTCCAGGGATTTGAATAAGTCATGCCTGCAGTCTGGGTGAAAGCTGAATTTTACGCAAGCCTGTCACCCCGGATATTTCACCAGGTTTTGTCGTGGGCAGGGTATCCGGTATCCGGTAAGCGTTCAGGAGTAGTGAAAATCGCCTGATAAAATAAGCAGGTATCCGTTCACATGAATATTAAGTTTAGAGATTACAATCTATTACTAGTGCAATTATCATGAAAAAAACGCAAAGAATTGCGCTGAAGCGACAGAGATCTAGTGGAATACTCGGACTAGTTTTGCAGCTTAAGCTCTCCATCTTCTGGGGCGGAGGCGCGCGGCGTCACGCCCCCATCTCCCGCAACCTTCATAACAGTATCATCCTTTTCTTCGCTCAACTTTATGCGTAGGCGCAGGTTGTTGTAGCTATCGGCGTTCTTTAGCGCCTCTTCCAGGGTGATCCTGCCTGACTTATAAAGATCGAAAAGATGTTGGTCGAAAGTCTGCATGCCGAAATTCGTGCTCTTCTCCATGGCCTCTTTTATTTCGTGGAGCTGACCCTTGTGGATCAGATCTTTTATGCGCGGACTGTCCAGTAGAATTTCAACCGCCGCCACGCGACCTCCATCTATAGTCTGCACCAATCTCTGGCTTACAATACCTCTGAGATTCAAGCTTAATTCGAGATAGACCTGGTTGTGACGGGCGGCCGGAAAGAACCCCATGATTCTCTCCATGGCTTGGTTGGCGTTGTTACTGTGCAAAGTCGCCAAGCAAAGATGCCCAGTTTCGGCAAAGGCAATCGAAGTTTCCATAGTTTCGCTATCCCGGATTTCTCCAATCAAAATCACATCCGGGGCTTGCCGCAACGTATTCTTAAGCGCTATGCCATAATTTTCCGTGTCCATGCCAATTTCCCGCTGGCTCACAATGGACTTCTTATGCTCGTGCACAAACTCAATTGGGTCTTCGATTGTAACAATATGCCCGGCGCTGTTACTGTTGCGGTAGTCGATCATGGCGGCCAAACTAGTGGATTTCCCGCAACCCGTAGCCCCTACCACCAACACCAACCCGCGCTTGGTCATGGCGATATCTTTCAAGCAGGCGGGCAAACCCAAATCGTCAATTGTCAGAATGTGAGATTTAATCTGCCTAAAGACAACTCCAATGCTGCCGCGCTGACGGTAGATATTCACACGAAAACGCCCCAACGAAGCGTAAAAGAGCGCTAAATTCATTTCGTTCGTACGCTCAAACTCGTTTTGCTGCTTATCGTTCATAATGCTGCTAGCCAAAGCCGCAGTGTCCGTAGGCGTTAATTTGCGGTTTCCGGCCGGCCGTACGATACCGTTAATACGATACATGGGCGGACTATCGACGGTCAGATAAAGATCTGAGGCATCATGTTCCAGCATTACGCTTAGTAACTTCGTAACATCAAGCATCTTCTCTCCTATGAATACCGACCCGCCACGCCCTCATCCCACTCTTTAAACATGTTGGGGTTGGATGTTTTTTCAATCGCAGTCTCTCGAGAGACCAAACCCTTGTCTACCAACTCTAAAAGGTGCATCTCCAAAGTCTGCATGCCGATGTTCTGCGAGGTCTGCATGGTACTGGGCAGTTGGTGAATTTTCCCCTCACGAATAAGATTTCGCACGGCGGTCGAACCCAGAAGAATCTCCAAGGCTGCAATACGCCCACCTCCCACCCGTTTGCAGAGCGTTTGTGTGATGACCGCTTGAATGGATTCTGAGAACATGGCGCGCACCTGAGCCTGCTGATTAGGGGGGAAAACGTCGATAATACGGTCTACAGTCTTAGGGGCGCTGGAAGTATGCAGAGTCGCAAAAACTAAATGCCCTGTTTCGGCCGCGGTCAGCGCCAGTTGAATCGTTTCTAAATCCCGCATTTCGCCGACTAGAATGTAATCCGGGTCTTCGCGCAAAGCCGCTCTAAGCGCTTGGGCGAAACCTTGAGTATGCGGACCGACTTCGCGCTGATTAACCAGGCATTTCTTGCTCTTGTGCACAAATTCGATTGGGTCCTCAATTGTCAAGATGTGCCCCTCAACCTCTTCATTGATCTGATCAATCATGCCGGCTAAAGTAGTCGACTTTCCGGAGCCGGTCGGACCCGTAACTAATATCAATCCTCGTTCACGACGCGTTAAATCGGCGAGGATATCGGGCATGCCGAGTTCTTTTAACGTCAAAACTACAGCAGGGATCTTTCTAAAAACTGCTCCAACGCCACGCTGCTGTCTGAAAACATTGACTCGGAAACGCGCGATCTCGCCAAGCTGCATAGCAAAGTCAACATCGCTGAATTCTTCAAAAGTCTTGCGCTGAGAGTCTCCCATGATGTCGTAAATCATGGCGTGAGTCTGCTCAGCCGTAAGCGGCGGAAGCTTTAATTTTTTCATATCGCCGTGCACCCTGACCATGGGAGCTTCACCGGCGCTGATATGCAAATCTGAAGCCTCCTGCTGATGAGCAAATTTTAGAAGTTGAGAGATATCCATAAACCTAAGCGCTTAAATATGCCTTGAAAAAACAAGTCGCCCCAGGACGACAAAACTCCGCGGCTCCACCCCAACTACATTTGCCTATCGGCAAGAAGTAAGATCTAGTTAATTAATAGATTGAGATCTCAGCTATAAAGATGCGCACAACTACGAACTCGAAAAGAACAGTGTTTGTTAAAACGCGCCTGTGGGGCGGGATCTGCCTCTGAGAGGGGTATCCGGTAACTGTTCACATAAATATTACTTTCTCTGGAGAAAGTGAATTTAATTCCGGGCCACCGTCAGCCATCACCAGAAAGGCTCTGCTAACCTGGGCTTTGTATCCGTTCACATGAATAATAAATTAGGAGATTACAATCTGTTGCCAGTGCGATTATCATGAAAAAAAGTAGTCACCCCCTGATCGGGGGCGGCAGA
>JAAYZI010000316.1 GCA_012514925.1 Deltaproteobacteria bacterium
CGAAAGCATCAGTAAGGTTGAATCTTTGGGGGTAAAGATGATGCTCTCTTCCCACACCGGCCCGCGCTGAGAGTCTGATATAAAATGAACTTCGTCTAACACGACTAAGGCAAAGCGCCCATAACTGCGATAAAGTTCGTTGCGGTAAATTTCTGTGGTTGCAACTACCACGTCTGCGTCCGTATCTATTTTTCGATCTCCTGTAAGCAGCCCTACTGTATGAGCTGGCTCAAAGCGGCGTTTCAAATCTGTATATTTGGTGTTGGACAGCGCCTTAAGCGGTGTAGTGTAGACGCTCTTACAATGTAGCTGCAGCATCGCCTCGATGGCCCGCAGCGCAATATAAGTTTTCCCAGCGCCGGTCGGCGCCACTACCAAGGTGTCTTCTCCATTTAGAACGGTGGCGATGGCCGTGCTTTGGAATTCATCCTCAACAAACTCGGCGGCATGCGGAACACCCATACCGGCTAAGAAGCGGCGGCGGGCCTTTTCAACGAAAGAGGTTCTTCTCATGAGGGGCTTAAATTTTTAAGGGACAAAGTAAGCGGCCGCCTGGCCAACATCGGAATCTGATCCATCTAAATCATACCTACAACTTACAAATTCTCTCAGCTCTCCCGTGGCGGATGCCACTAGCTCGCTGACCGAGCCGCTAAACACGATGCCTCCGTGAAAAAGCGCCAAAATCCGATTGGTAACTGGCAAAAGTCGGCGCAGATCCTGACTCACCATAATAGTAGTAGGACGGTGCTCTCGGTGAAGATCGACAATGAGTTGCATAATAACACTACTAGCCACAGGATCAAGCCCGCAGGTCGGCTCATCCAGCAGCAAAAGTTGAGGATTACATATAAGCGCGCGCGCCAGTGAGACTCGGCGCCGCATTCCTCCCGATAATTGAGCTGGAATTTTATCTGCCGCAGCTGATAAGCCAACATGCGCCAACATCGTGTCCACGCGGCGGCGTACCTCTATCTGCTGCGCCTTGGGCAAGGTCATGGTTGGTACTTTGCCATCCACCAAAGGGAAAGCCACATTATCGAACACGCTGATTGAATCGAACAGCGCCCCTTCTTGAAACATTAAGCTTGTGCACTCACAATGGGCGCCATTCCAACTGCTTTCTCCTTGGTCGGCTTGGCAAACTCCGCCTAGGATCTTTAACAAAACACTTTTGCCTCCGCCGCTGGGTCCGATTAAGCCGACAATGGAGCCTCGTTCAATCTCAAATGAGACATTATTTAAGACCGTATGGCTGGAAAACGATTTTCGTAGATTACTAACTTTGAACATAAAGAAGCGCCTAAGTTAATTGTGTAAGTCAGGTTTGATCATATAGACAGTGTTGGTGCGAATTAACCCGTTTCTAAACATTCTCTTACTTTCCGCGATAGCTCCTCAATGGTAAAGGGCTTTTGCATAAAACCTTTTCCACCATTTTGCAAAATGCGCTGCACCGCTTCTTCGGAGCTGTAGCCGCTAATAATCAGAACTCTCACCTTGGGATTAATCTCGCGCATGCGGAAAAAGACCTCATCCCCTGAGATATGGGGCATCAACATATCCAGAATGACAAGGTCAAATGATCCCGCCGTGGATGCAAATTTATCAAGTGCCTCCCGGCCGGAAGCGGCCAACTCGACCTGGTAGCCAAGATGCAGCAAACTAAGGGAGAGTACGTTGCGTACCGGATCCTCATCATCGACTACCAAAACCTTTCCGGATCCAGCTAGTGGCTGGGAAGGTTCTGAATTGATCACGGCCTCGGTTTGTGCAGATTCCTCAGCTAGTGGTAGAAAAACTTCAACCTCGGTGCCAGCCCCCGGTTGCGAATGCACATCAATGGCACCGCCGAGGCTGCGAACAATTGTAAGCACTGTCGAAAGCCCAAGCCCAGTACCGCGATCCTTCTTCGTTGAAAAATACGGTTCAAACGCCCTAGCCAGAACATCTTGCGACATGCCGTGGCCATTATCAGTAACCCTTAAAACCGCGTAATTGGCTGGTTCCGCTTTCTCTCCAAATAACTCACAAACTCTCTCTTTCTCACTGCACGGATTCAGAGCAATTTCAATTGTGCCGCCCGTTGACAGAGCGTCTCGCGCGTTCACCACTAAGTTAATCAGGACCTGGGCCAACTTGCCTTCAACCGCCCGCAAATAGAGCGGACTCTCGGGAACCTGATATTCAAGGTTAAATTCAGGTGGGATCGAACCTCGCAGTAATTTCCAAGTCTGAGAAACGAGCGCGCAACCATCCACCAACGCGGGACTCTCGGTTAGGTTTAATTTGGAAAAGTTTAAAATCTGCTGGGTCAGGGAGGATGCTTTCTTCCCACCTTCTTCAATGGCGTGCAATGACTCA
>JAAYZI010000007.1 GCA_012514925.1 Deltaproteobacteria bacterium
CGATTTTATCGGCCCCTGAGTCGGAACATATCTTGTATTGGGGGGAGAGCCTGCACCCTCAGAACTGGTACGGAGCCGCAGATGTTTTCCTCTCTTGTTCATCCTGGGAAGGTATGCCTCTAGCCCCGCTTGAGGCCATGGGGCACGGACTGCCGCTCCTGCTTAGTAACATTCCCGGCCACCACTTTTTAGAGGAAAGAAGCTGGCAGTATGAACTTAACGCCCCGCAGCAGGGAGCCCAGGCGCTCTCGGATATTTTGCAGATGCTGCAAAGTCAGCCGACTGCTATGCGTGAAATACTTGAGAAACGCGCCGCCTGGACCAGGGAGCACTACTCCCTTGCCAAAATGACCGAACAGTATGAAGAAAGCTATATTATGTAATTTGTACCTCGGATATTTCACCAAGTTGTGGCTTCTCAACAGACATGGTTGTCAGCGCGGCGTTCTCAAGGTAAAAATTGTTTATGTCTAACGCCACCGCCATCAAAAAACGACCGCTACTGATTCAACTTTGGTGGCTGCTTCGTCACCGTCCAGGCCATTTTTGGATCAAGGCTTGGGGTCATCTGAGCTTTTGGCACGCGCGCGTCATGCGCGCCATTTTTGGATGCGGAGCCGGCATCGACCTTGATCCCACGGTGAGATTGCAAAACAACCGCTCCCTTTTAGCAGAACAGCCGCATGCGCGGATTAAGGTCGGCGCGCATACGATTATTTACCGTTTCGCCCGGATTGAAGCCTACGGTCATGCTAAGATTGAGATCGGAGAATGTTCGATCATAGGAGATCTGCGCATTGCCAGCCGCTACAAGGTTTCAATCGGAAAGCGCACCCTCTCTAGTTGGAACGTCTTCATTCAGGACTTCGATCCACATCCGCTGGAGGCTGGGAAGCGCCGACGGCAGGTAGAAGAGATGGTTTCTGATTTTCGTCCGGCCTTTGGCAGCTTTACGCCGGGCGCTGAACCGCCAACATGGAGTTTTCCGGGAGATGAGATTCTAATCGGCGATGATGTTTGGCTGGGCGCCAACTGCATCATTCTAAAGGGTGCCCGCATCGGCGCGGGTTCAGTCGTGGCAGCAGGGGCTGTGGTGTTACGGGGAGAGTATCCCCCCGGCAGCCTGCTGGCCGGAAATCCAGCCAAAATCATTCGGACGATAGACTCTGATCCCCCAACTTAATATTCATGTGAATGGATACTGGATACAAACTGACTATATTTATTGAAAACGCCCTATGATTGTGCAGATATTCAACTCCACCCTGGTAAGCGGCCCTGAAACCCTCGTGCTTCCTGCCTTGCCAAACTTGGGAGAACCGGTAGAAGTGGTCTTCCTAAGTGAAACTAGAAGGTCCTGGGATGCGCAAAAACCGATTGCCTACGCCCAGTCTTTAGGGCTAAAGACGCATTCCGTGCCAGTGCGCTCAAGGATCGACAGGCACGCCATCGCCGATCTGGCAGCACTCCTGCAAAAGCTAGGTGCCAAGATAGCACATGCCCATGACGTTAAGGCCTCAACCTACCTGCGAGCTGCTTCACGCCAAATCTCAACTGTAAAACCCAAATTAGTCTCGACACATCATGGGGTCAGAGCTCGTAGCGGCATGCGCGCCAGTCTGTACGAAGAATTTTATGTGCGCTTCGTCCTACCTAATTTTGATTTGGCGCTAGTGGTTTGCACTTCTGATCGTGAGCTCCTGATCAAACGTGGTCTGCCCCCACATAAGGTCAAAATTCATTTAAACGGTATAGACCGCCCGGAACCTCCAGAGGAGCAGCGCGCAGAAATAGCGCAGCGGCTGCACCAGGAGTGGGGCCTGGCTGATTTAGGTATCACAGACAAAACTGTGGTCATCGGATTTGCTGCCCGCATTGCCCGTGAGAAACGGTTAGATCGCGTGCTACGAGTGATGCAGCATCTGCATGATATCAGTAGGCGTGATCCATTATTTCCGGATTGGCGCTTGCTGATATTCGGTGTAGGCCCACTTGAACTTAGCTTGAAGGCTTTAACCAAGAAGCTCGGCATCTCAGAACACGTTAACTGGATGGGGTACCGCCACGGTTTGGGCAACGAAATGGCCGGATTCGACCTCCTAGTGTCACTTTCAGACGCAGAAGGTTTGCCGATTAACCTGCTGGAAGCCGGTTGGGCCGCCACCCCGGTTTTCGCTACCGCCGTAGACGGTAATTTGGATCTATTTGACCTGCCAGGCCTGGTAACCATGGTACCTGTAAACGAAAAAGAGCAAAGCATGGCTGAAAAGCTCGCTCCTTTTATTAGAGATCCAGAGCTTAGAAGACGCTCAGGCCTTAAATTCCGGGAGCGCGTAAAAGCTAATTTCTGCGGCAAGCGGTGGCTGGAGGAGCTTAAGGACGTTTACGTTGATTTGCGCCGTATTTGATTAGCGCCAGAATATCCGTATACTTAGAGCTAGGGTTTCGGGAATTCTAACTCCCTCGGCTTTTGTTGTTTTTTCATAAATCACCCCCGCATAACATATGAAACCCTCCGAATTGGAGGATCATGAATTGAGGTGCGAGCAATGAAACGTAGTTTTGTAAGTGGTTCCGTAAGTAATTCTATAAATGGCAGCGCGATCCTTTGCAGCGTTGTTCTTACTGCCTTCTTATCGGCGTGCTCTGCCGCAAAAAAGGACGCCCCCGCAGACTTTTCTGTTTTAAACTCAAATGAACCGGAAGTGATGGCGGAGGATTCTGTCAAAAATACGCGCGCCGCTGCGAAGCGAGCCACAGATCAAATTGTGCCCGGATATCAGATTAAACTCGCTTGCCAGGAAGACAAGAAGTTAAACGGCAAGTATAGAGTCGCCTTTAACGGCACTGTCAAACTTCCCCATAACATCACCCTGCAGGCCGCCGGCCATACAGTGGGAGCGTTGCAAAATAAAATCATCCAAGCTTACCGCCCATTTTTCCGTTCAACTCCAGACATCAAGGTAACGCTTAGTCAGCGTTCATTCTTCGTAGACGTCCAAGGCTTGGTGGAAAAACCGGGACAGTACCTAATCAAAGAGAGCGGCTCTCTGGATGAAGTGATCGCCAAAGCGGGGGGGCTGCAACGTGATTTTGCTAACCGCCAGCTGAAAGCGCGATATGCCCGTATCACCCGCAATGGCACAGTTACTTTCATAAATCTGGCAGACTACTACTCCGGCTCAAGCGCTGACCTGGAACCATGGCAGGGCGGCGAATCCGTATTTTTTCAAACTGACGGAGGTCCGGAAACGGGCGGCACCACTACGTCACGGGCTGTGCAGATGCTAGGCCAGGTTGTAACTCCCGGAGAATACAATTTCAGCCCGGAGGCTGATTTTTTTCATTATCTCTCAAGGGCAGGCGGCCCGACAGAACGAGCCGATTTAGAGAGAATTGAAATCGTGCGGATCGTGAACAATGAAAAGAGGTCCGTAGTTTTTAAGTTGAAGGAGGCCAAGGCTTTGCCAAGGCTGCGTCCAGGAGATATCGTAATGATTCCTCCCGAGCAGCCTAGAACTTTGATCTCCAACTTTACGTCAATCCTTTCCTCAATTTCTACGGCAGTTATTGCAGCGGCGGCACTATGAACAGATCCAATCTTGCTAGGCAACTGGATATAGAGTATCGCTCCGTTCCAAGCGGAGTAGATCCACTGCTGCAAACGCTGGACGAGTATATTAGAAGCACAGAATTCAAGCGCTTAATAAACCAGATCGCAGTGGCCCAAGCCCGCACCGACTTCAAAAGTTTAGCCGTGCTAAGTGAGTTACGGGGAGAGGGGAAGAGTTTCTTCACTGCGGCATTGGCTCTGGCTTACGCGCGCCACCTTCCAAGCCGGGTCTTAATCGTGGATACAGTTACGCCATCTAGCCAAGAGCACTCATGCTTTCAACCGTTAGTTGGTATGCACGCACCCCACTCTCTGAAATCACGCGGCCTGGTCGAACCGGGGCTAATCGACCTGGTCTGCACTAATCAAGGTTCCGCTAACAGCGCTGCTCAGTCAGACTTTCAAATCGGCCAGTACCTTTCTTCGTTTGCTGATCGTTACGATTTAATGATCGTGGATACCACGGCATTGGCGGCAAATTGCAAGGATAAAACAGACCCGATTATTGTAGCGCAGAATGTTGACGTCTCAATTTTACTAGCCTCCAGTTACTCGCTGGATAAGGAGATCTTAAGTGGCATAAAGCGCAAATTACAGCGCTACGGAATAGAGCCGCTCGGAATTGTTTTTAATGCAGGAATGCGAAAATGAGAGAGCAAGCCTTAGATCTGCAAGATATCCTGAGGATAATACACCGCAACTTTTGGGTGATCGCCCTAACCATAGCGCTTTGCACCGCCCTGGCAGGAATCAGTGCTTATTATCTTCCTAAGCGCTTTAAGGCAAAGGGCGTAATCAGTTTGCAGGCAACGTACTTTCAGAATCCTCTCGTACGTGATCTGATCTCAGATATTTATGATCAGAGCGAGCTTAATTCACAAAGAGAAGCTCTCTTCAAGTACGCCCTCAACAACAATTTCTTAGACAAACTCGGAGACAAATACAACCTCTTCGAGCAGGATGCCGATGAAGCCGGGCGCGATTACGAACGTGAGAAGCTCAGGGAGCGCATAGAAATTTTCAGCACTTCGCCAGGCACATTCCAAGTTTCAGTCACATCTCCAGGGCGCATTTCAGCCTTCCAAATGAGCCGTGAAGTACTCTCTCAAATTGTAAACACCATCATTGATCAACGCACCACCCTTCTAACTAACCTTAGGTCGGCCATGGAAGGACATCTGCAGAGCATCAGCGGGATTATCGGCGCGGCAGGCCCGGAAAGTGACGGTGCCGCCACCTCCGACTCAAGCGCCGCCGGAGTCAGGGCTAAACTTGCGAAACTGCGGGCAGACATACGCCTCCTACTGGTGAACTTTACCGATAAGCACCCTGACGTTATCAAGCTTCGCGCCAAACAAAACTCTTTGGAAGCTCGGCTTGAAGAGATATCCGCTGCGGAGACGCCTGATTCCCCCACAGATGTGAAAGCTACAGCACCTCTGGCCGCACTCTACACCAGCGCCAGTGATCGTTCTGTGCGAGAGCTGTATGCCGACCTGTTAAAGAAGCTCAGCAATATTGATATAGTTTTAAACCTGGAAAAAGACCGCCGTAACCTTCCATACATCTCTATAGTAGAGCAGCCACTTATTCCAAGCAGCGCGATCTTTCCAAGAGTGGACTTATTTTTAGCTTTCGGACTTTTGCTAGGAATTTTGTGCGCGACCTTGATTGTAATTTACCTGGAAATGCTGCGTGGGACCTTTATGTCACCTCAATTTGTATCCGAACAGTTGCAGCTACCCCTCCTGGGAGAGCTGCCAAGCCTGGAGGGGAATCTAAGTCTCCCTGGAGGAGGATACCTGCTTGGGAGAGGGCTGCCTGAATTGTCCAGAGAAATCGCGAAGAGGTAATTGCGAAAGGTTGCAAGCAGTGTCCGGATGGGCCAACATTAGGCTGTACCAGGTTAAATGACCTTAGTGTTTTTATACGAAGAAGAACACTGTCTGTATGATCAAATACACGATCAAATTTTAGCTTATACACTTCAATGCTGGAAGTTGACAGAGCACCCGCTTTTTTTCTCACGATTCACACTGCCGCAATCTTTCTTGTGGTCACCACCCTCTTTTTACTCTTTAAGATGGTTCCACAAGTACGTGCCCAGGCCAAATCCGAACTGCTTCGCCCCCGAGGCTTCCTACTGACCTGCCTGTTGTTTATGGTCATTGCGGCAGGCTTAGGGCTGCTTACAGGTCCGCGAGGTTTGTACCTGGCAGATTGGCTTTTCGCCCTGGCATTAGGCATGACTCTCTCCCTGCTTAATCCGGTGGCGGCCGTCTCATTTTTAAGCGCGAATTTCTTTTTGCGACCGTGGGAGCTGGTGCCCGACAATTTACTTTTTGAGAATCTGCCCAAGGGTCTAGCTGCCCTAGCGCTGCTTTCATGGCTGTGGCACGGCTTGCTTAACCGCAAGCTTCAGATCTCTCTTTCTGGACCACTGCTACTGTTGCTTTTTTTTGTTTTCTGGCTGTATTTCGCAGATTTTGCCGCTGGAAATCCTCAGGATGGCTGGCCTTACCTAAATGAACTGATATTACCAGCACTAGTCCTGGCCTTTTTAGTGATGAATACGGTTCGAACTAAGCCGGAGTTGGAGATGCTAACTGGAGCCGTTACCCTCTCAGCCAGCGGGTTGATTACTTCAGCCTTGGTGCAAACCCACCAGATTCAAGATGCTCAGCGCCTAGAGATGGTAGGATTACTTGGAAACTCAAACGACTTGGCGGCCGTCACGGCACTGGTGCTTCCGCTCTTATTATCCTTCCTCGGCAAAGGTAAAAGAAGCCTCGCGCGTTACGCCGCTTTGACAGCGATTACCTTGCTTATGCTCTACGCCCTCTGGCTTTCGCAATCCCGCGGGGCCAGGCTCTCCCTGTTTTTGGCCTTGGTCGCCTATGCGCTTTTTTTCACCAAGTTTTCCCTCCGCAAAATCTTAATCACAGCGGTGCTGGGGCTTGCCATACTTCCATTTTTGTTTAGCACTGATCGCAGAAGCGAAGATTTAAGCGCCTCCACCCAAGCGCGCTTATCATATGTGGTTGCAGGTTGGCGCATGACTGCCACACACCCGTTCTTTGGGGTTGGCGTTGGGAATTATCCGAAGCTTTATGAACGATACACCCCCTCCCTGGTGGAGTACGGCGAGCGCACCGCCCACTCCACTTGGATCCTTATTATGGCTGAATCGGGCCTTCCCGCCCTGTTGATCTTTGCCTTACTTTATACGGTAGCATTGGCGCGCAGCTGGAGGATGCGCCGCGAACAGCCGGCTTTCTTTTTGGCATGTATAAGTTACGGTGTCAGTATGACTTTCCTGTCACATGCTTATCTCTTCCTACCTTACCTGCTTTATTCCATGATTATGGCGATTCCGCCCCCACCATCCAGCAACTCGTACTGTTCCTAGATCACCTGCTTTCTGGTATAGTTTTGGAACTTTTTGATTTCAAACCTAATGTGCGGTGGAACATGCGCCTGATTTTCTTACCACTGATTTTGCTCCATTTTTGCGCTTCACTTCAGGCTGAAGATCACCCCAAAGATCTTGCGCAGACTTCAATTCTCGCTTCAGCCGGAGCGGAAAAGCCTCTTGGCACTTTTGAACCAAAACTAGACCATAAACTTTCTCTAGCCGGCTCCCGCCTGGAAACCCTGAATTTTGTGCTGAAACTTAGAGGGAACGGCTGCAATCGTATCAGCTTTTCGGCGCTTTCCTCAAAGGACAGCCCGCCGCGCTGGTTCACGCTGCGTTTTTACGAGATGCTGACAATAACGAGCCGCCAGCCCTCATTCCCAGGAGCCTTCGTCGGCAAGCTCTACGATCCGCTCTTACCGGTCCAAAATGAGAAGATTTGCATTGATCAAGCATCGGGGAAGTGGATTTGGGGTGAACTTGATATCCCAGCCCAAACACCACCTGGAGAATACAGGGGAACGATAAATTTTGGAAAATCTCTCTTACCACTTGAATTGACCGTATGGAAGATGACTATTCCGGATAAACCGGCTCTGCCCTCTTATACCGAGATGTCGACTTGGTACAATTTAAAAGGACATTTTGGAGAGTGGCGCCCGCAGGAAGCAGAGCTGGCCCAAAAATATATTGCAGAGCTGCGCAAGCACCGCATTATAGATATCACCACTTTAATTACTTGGCCGCCCGTAATTAAAACCGGTGAGCGCTTTCGGTTGGATATAAAAAACTCTCCCACCCCTGATCAATCTTTCACGTCCATCAACCTGCAGCAGCGCCCAGCCTGGGCTTATTTCGGTTTTCCTACCGTGCCTCCCGCCGATATTTCCAAGAAGAAGACGGATGAATACTTGCAAGCAGTCGAAGGAACCCTGCCCGAAATAAACCGCCCCGGCAAGGCCATTATTTACCTTTGGGACGAACCCAAAGAGGAAGATCTGCCGCGCCTGATTGAGTATTGTAAAAAAGTGCGTCGTCTAGCGCCTTCGCTTAAGATCATGGTGACAATTCACTATCTGCCAGAGCTTGCAGGGTTGGTTGATATATTTGTACCAGTTATGGACCTATTTGATGCCGAAGACTCTCCCAGATCGGAGCAGTATCGCCAATTACAGAAAAACGGCCGCGAAGTCTGGTGGTATGTCAGCTGCATGAGCCACGGCTGCGAAGCCCTACAGGACTCAGGTCGTCCTGATTTCGTGATTGATCGTCCCTCCGTCTATATCCGCTCGATTGCTTGGTTGGCGCACAAGTACGGCATCAACGGATTCCTCTACTATTTTGTAAATTATGCTTACCAGTTTTATCCTGAAAGGGATCCCTGGCAGAGCCTTTGGGATTTTTCTGGACATGGTGATGGCACCCTTTTTTACCCGGGCAGAGCCTCCGAGCGCGGACTAAAAACTGAAATGCCACTCCCCTCCATTAGACTAAAACTCTGGCGTGAGACTTCCTATGACGCCGAGTATCTTAAATGGATCGATTCGGTTACACCTAGACCAACCTGGTGGCCTGCTGAATTCGCCAGCCTGGTGCAGAATACCCAGAAGTGGAGCCGTGACTACACGCGCTACCACAGCCTGCGTCAGCGCATTGGTCAGTATCTAAATCAGGTGTCGGAGTAGATCTATGAGACGCACTCTGCTTTGGATTACTTCTAAGTGGCCACTCCCGGCTGTTGACGGCTCACGGGTTGCAACCACCAACCTAATCTCATCTCTTACAAAGAAAGGCCACCTGATCGATCTTTTAGCTTTAGCCGGAGAACACGAACATGTTGATTTAGACCTTGCCCGCCGCGAGTTGGGAGTAAGGCGGGCTTTCGTGATTCGCCGCAAAGAGAGGTCTCGACACTCTCTGCTTGGAGCGCTCCAGCTACTTAAGGCGGCTTTGTGCCTACCGCATATTCCAATTACAATGCATCCCTTTCAGGCCCCAAAAGTGCGTAGGCCGCTTACAACCTTAATCGAAGAGCATCGTCTTACTCCGGAAATTTGCGGACACCTGCTTGAGGCAGACAACATACAACCCTGGGACGTGATCGTGTACGAAGGACCGCACGCTGCGATTCACTCATCTCTACTAGGTGAGTTCAAACGTCCCGCCTGCGCTAGCAAGATCTTATACCGTGCCCAAAACGTGGAAAGCTCAATCTGGCAGAGTAAGTTGGAGCTTGCTAGCGGTACATTCAAAAAAATTCTGCTGGCGCACCAATACAGCCTGGTCAAGATCTTTGAAGAAAGTTTTGTACGGAGTGTGGACGGCGTAGCGGCGGTATCAAGCGCCGACCTCAGTCGTTTTCAAAGCCTAAAGTCGGATTTAAAGGGGCGAGTTGTTCCTGTGTCTTACGACTTTAGCGAGCCTCTGTCCTTTCCTGACCAAGGTTCAGAAGTGCTTTTCATGGGCCGTCTGGACTGGCCTCCTAATCAGGAAGGTTTGAGGTGGTTCTTGGAAATGGTGTGGCCCGAACTGCTTAAGGAGCGCTCTGATCTGACACTCTTAATTGTAGGCAGCGGGGCTTCAAGTTGGCTTAATACCTACCTTAAATTAAAAAATATAAATTTTTTGGGTTGCGTTTCTGATCCAACACCCCTTTATGCGCGCGCGAGCATGGCGTTGGTTCCTATTTTTTATGGCGGCGGGACCCGCGTTAAAGCCATCGAGGCGGCCCGTTTCGGAAGAGCTGTTCTAAGCACGGCCTTTGGCGTGGAAGGGTTAGGCCTTGAATCTGGACGAGACTACCTAAGAGCTGAAAACGCGAAAGAGTGGGTTAACCAGTTGGCCAGGTTGGATCACAGACAACTCAAGCAAGTCGGCCAAAATGCATATGATCGTCTTAAATTTGACTTTTCGGCTAAGCGGGCAGTAAATGAATTTGAAGCTTTGATGGATCAGATCATCTAAGGTACGAATTATCTATGTCTATAAAACCCCCTGCGACCATCAGATCTGCTCTCAAAACTGCGCTGCTTAAGCCTCCCTTTAACTTAATCTTTAAACACACTGCGGGATTGGGAACTATCTTGATGTATCATCGCATCTCCGCAAAACCGGCGGCTCAGTTCCATCCAAACAATTTCTTAGAGGTAGATACAGCTACTTTTGAAAAGCAGCTGTGTTTTTTGAAGGAGCACTGTCTGTGTCTGCCGCTTGGAGAGATAGTGGATCGTTTAAGCCGCGGGACGCTCCCACCTGGTACGGCCGCCATTACTTTTGACGATGGCTACCGGGACAATTTGGAATTAGCGCTGCCACTTCTTAGTAAATATCAGCTCCCCGCAACTATTTATGCCACCACTAACTTTCTAGACGGCAGCGCCTCGCCGTGGTGGCATGAACTGGAGCATATCTTGGAGCACCTACCAGCCCTTGAATTTACGCAGCATAACCAGACCTTTCGTTTTGAATTGACTACACCATCAGAGAAAATCAGAGCTTTTGAGAAGATCGGGTCCCTGATTAAATCATTACGCTTGGCAGAACGAGAGGGCTTAATGCGGAATATAAGAAATTTTTGCTCCCTCAATTTTGATAGTAGCGCTTTGATGCTTTCCTGGCCGGAACTTGAGCGCCTCTCTAGATCTCCACTGA
>JAAYZI010000317.1 GCA_012514925.1 Deltaproteobacteria bacterium
AAAGTAATATTCATGCAAACGGTTACTGGATACATAGGTAAAGAAAGTAGGTAAAAGAGTGAGCAGAAGGATAAGGTCATATAGAATAAGCTGCGCTAAGAGAAGGTCAGGCTGCGGCTCGCTTTAGGCGATCCATAATTGCTAGACCCAGCCCCTTCTCGGCACAGGTGTCTACCACAATTAGGTCTAAGTTTTGGTTATCCATCGCGTGGATTGCTCCAAAAAGTTTTGAAGCCACTTCGTCTAAATCTTGATGGTGGCTAATGGTAGTGACGATGGTGAAACCGTTTGAGTCGGCTGATGTGCCGCCAAAACTTATAAGACCTACCTTAGGCGGATAATCTTTTGGTTCAATTTGGCCGCGCAGCACTATTTTTGTTCGAGGGGCGTAGTGGCGTTTAAGCATTCCGGGAGAGGGCAGCCCCTGTGGTGTGTGTTGTTGGTGTGGAGCGGGTCCGCTTTCAATTTTTCCTAAGTGGCTGGTTAAATCCTCAAGAGTGATCGCACCAGGGCGGAGCAGGCGTGGTGGAGACTCGACCAGCGAGAGCACGGTGGACTCTAAGCCTACCTGACATGCCCCGCCGTCTAAAATAAAGTCGACTCTGTCTCCCAGTTCGTCCAGAACATGCTGGGCGGTGGTGGGGCTGACCCGGTTGGAAAGGTTGGCGCTGGGTGCCGCCACCGGAAACTTACAAGCTTCAAGCAGCGCTCGCGCGCCGGGGTGGCTTGGAAACCTGACAGCCACAGTGTCCAATCCGGCTGTCACGACGGCAGGAATACGGGGATTTTTGGGGAGTACCAGTGAAAGCGGTCCGGGCCAAAAAATCTTGATTTTGTCTAGAAGCTCCAGTGCTGCCACTGAAGCGTTTAGATCGATTACCTCTTGCAGCTGCGTTTCGCAGTACAGATGGACAATTAACGGGTTAAAAGATGGTCGCCCTTTGATCTCAAAGATCTTTGCTACAGCCTCTGCGTTAAAAGCATTGGCGCCCAAACCGTAGACAGTTTCGGTGGGAAAGGCCAGTGTTTCGCCAGAAGCCAACAGGGCGGCGGCTTTCTTTATGTTCTCTGGGGTAAGTGGATAGATCATCGGTAACCGATCATCGATGCTCCCAAAAGAAAAAGCCCTCCCGCAGGGGGGAGGGCTTTCGGGAGAGTTGCTAGGCGGATGAGGGTGCATCCGCCCGGCGACCCTAACTGGCGGTTCTTACATCATACCTCCCATTCCGCCCATGCCTCCCATTCCTCCTGGAGGCATGCCGCCCGCGCCCTTATCCTTCTCTTCCGGCTTTTCGGCGATGATCGCTTCTGTGGTCAGCATCAGGCCAGCCACGGAGGCGGCGTTCTCAAGCGCGGTGCGCACTACCTTGGTCGGGTCGATAATGCCAGCCGTCATCAGGTCTTCGAACTTATCGGAGACAGCATTGTAACCGAACGCACCCTTCTCGTTCCTTACCTTCTCAACTACGACTGCTGACTCGGCGCCTGCGTTCTCAGCGATGGTGCGGATCGGCGCTTCCAGAGCCTGACGCACGATCTTCACGCCGAAGGATTGCTCCTCGGTGTCGGCTTTGAAGTTGACCAAGTCTTCAACTGCGCGAAGCAAAGCCACTCCGCCGCCGGGGACAATGCCCTCTTCCACGGCTGCGCGTGTTGCGTGCAGCGCGTCTTCAACGCGGCCCTTTTTCTCTTTCATGGCGATTTCAGTCGGGGCGCCGACCTTAACGACCGCCACTCCGCCTACGATCTTGGCCAAGCGCTCCTGCAGCTTCTCACGATCATAATCAGAGGTGGTTTCCTCAATCTGAGCGCGAATCTGGCTGACGCGAGCCTTGATCTTATTAGCGTCTCCGGCACCGTCGATAATGGTGGTGTTATCTTTGTTGACAACCACACGTTTGGCTTTACCCAAGTGGTTGAAGGTCACGTTCTCGAGTTTGAGACCGATGTCTTCAGTTATGGGTTCGCCTCCGGTGAGGATGGCGATGTCTTCAAGCATGGCTTTGCGGCGGTCACCGAAGCCAGGGGCCTTTACGGCGCAAACGTTTAAGGTCCCGCGGATTTTGTTGACTACCAAGGTGGCCAGAGCTTGACCGTCGATGTCTTCAGCGATAATCATCAAGGTGCGGCCCTGTTTGGCGACTTGCTCCAAGATCGGCAGCAAATCTTTCATGCTGGAGATCTTCTTTTCGTGGATCAAGATCACAGGATCATCAAGTTCGGCTTCCATTCTCTCCGGATTCGTTACGAAGTACGGGGAAATGTAGCCGCGATCAAACTGCATGCCTTCTACGACTTCGAGCGTGGTGTCGAGACCCTTGGCGTCTTCCACCGTGATCACGCCTTCTTTGCCGACTTTTTCCATCGCTTCAGCGATGATTGTGCCGACTTCGCGATCATTGTTGGCGGAGATTGATCCGATGTTGCTGATGTCTTCTTTGCCGCTGGTGGGTTTGCTCTGTTTCCTGAGCGACTCCGTCACGGTGGAAACCGCCGCGTCAATGCCGCGCTTGAGCGACATTGGGTCGTGGCCGGCAGCCACTAGCTTTAAACCCTCACGGTAGATCGCATCCGCAAGCACGGTGGCGGTTGTGGTG
>JAAYZI010000318.1 GCA_012514925.1 Deltaproteobacteria bacterium
TAGCTAATGAATTACCTGATATTCTCCTGCTAGATTTCCAAATGCCCGTAATGAATGGATTGGAGGTCTTAAAGAGCATCCGCGGGGATCCTGCCTTACAGAAACTTCCCGTGATTATGCTTTCGGCCAATCGAGACACTGAAAAGTATGTCACCGCAGCCGGTCTAAGCGCTGACAGATATATTATTAAACCCTTTGAAATGTGCGAGATCACCGAGGCGATTCAAAGCCTCGTAACCGTCCACGTACGGGATTGATTACAATTAATCTTATCAGTACCATTTTTAAGTGTCTGAAATTACTAGTATAAACGGCTATTCCTCGTATATTCGTAACCGCTTACGCGCGAAATTGATCATACAATTTTGTTTTCAGCCTGGACGGTAAAATTTCACTTTCTCCGGAGAAAGTAATATTCATGTGGATACGTATATCCTTGTAAATTCAAGCGGTTAAAAATGGCACTGATAAGATTAATTTAAGATTCAAGCTTGCTGTTCAACCGGTCAATGGTGAGGTCTTCGCCTAAAGCTTTAATTTGTTCAAGGTCCTCACATCTCCCCGAAAGATTCAAAACGGCACCTTTAGCCAGTTTAATAAGAATTGAACAAGCTCCATCTTTTTTGCGGAATATCTTTGCCGGAAAATTGTGAACAGAGATACTCTCAACCGAATCAGCCACCAGCAGCGGAGGTTCCAGCTTTTTAAAATCCTCAAGCAATCCACCCTCTACATGCGCGAGGTAACGTGGATGCGGCACCATCAGTAAAATGGAGATCGGGCGCCCTTTCGAAGCCTGGCAACTACGAGCCATTTCAATATAACTAAATAAGATACGCGTAATCGCGCGCTCACATTTGAAAGCCGTTGTCTGTAAGTTTAACCATTCAGACAGTACTAAGTTCCCCTGCCTCCCGCAAAATAGACGCCCGTAATTTGTTTGAGGTCCTCCCCAATCGCAAGAATAAAGTTCCTTCTCATGCTTGTCGGTCTGATCTGCTATCACGTTCATCTGGCCAGAACCCTCAAAATCCTCAAGACCTGCGGCGCGCACGTTTCCCGCCGCCAACACTGCCGATATGAACGAAAACAGCACTACGATAAATTTTTTAGACATTCTCCGGCCCTCTCCCGTGATACAGATACCCACTACACCTGAACGCTTACCGGACACCCTAAACTTAATATTCATGTGAACGGATACCAAATATATTATACCTTAAATGGCCGTCGGGTGATGTATCTAACTGCTACAAGCGTAAGTTACTGAATCAATAAGGACGACGCTTGCCACGGATCAAGCCTCGGCTTCATCCTCCTCATCAATCTCGCGCTGGGTGCGCAGACGCTTCCTGAGACGACCCAATTTGGTGGCGGGACCTTTGCTGCGTTCAATACAAAACTTTTCAAGCGCCCCCAAAAGCCCTTCCTCTCCTCCCTTGGCGAAAGTCTTGGCTAGCTCAGCGGAGTGCCGGAATTTGCTCATGGCCCTTGGAAGCTCGCGCTTCGCTGTCTCGAACTGCTGCGCCTGCCTAAAAATCACGGCAGTCGTATCCAAGGATTGCATCATAATCGCTACCAACGCCTCATTGCGATCCTTGGCGTTTAAGACTACATCCGCAATTGGTTCCCCTTTTGTAGCGTTGACAATCGCGATATCAAGCGAATCAGCAGTAAACGGTTTAACTAAGTAGCCTTTAGCCCCCAAAATCAGAAGATCAAAAACGTCATCCACGCTCGGCTCAAACGAAGCGGGAATGCAAATGGTTTGTGAACCGCCCTCAAGAATTTTCTGCAAAAACTCTCTAACCGGCATGTTAGTGGACTTGCAGTCGAAAATTATGTGGGTGAACCTACGCTGTCCAACTTTTTCAAGAGCGCTAAGATGATTGGCTACATCACTTACACCCCCAAATCCAAGGCTCTTCAGCGCTGACCTCAAATTATTGCGATCAATCGCATCCGGCTCAACCACAAGTACACAGGTCCGGTTACGTTCAACCGGACTCATACCTAGATATTCATAATTACTGCTGTTATCGAACATGCTCGGCGGTCCCTATTATCCCCACTAGATGAGGATATCGGCAGCGAAACGGTTTTACTTAATGATCCCAAACAATCAGGCCTAAAGTAAATATATGAATGTTATCAAGATGTTAACCTCTCTCTGGGCTAGGCCAATTTAATTTTTGTACGAAACAAGAAAATTACCTCGGATAAGGCTATAATCAAAACTCAACCGTTGATTTACCTTACACACCAAAATGACAACACTACCTACCCCACCCTCCCACTCAGCCCCTTCACAGACGCTGCGGGTGCTTTGCCTTGGAGATGTAGTTGGACGTCCTGGACGAATGGCGCTACAAAGCCAGCAAGCTCGTCTAAAATCAGATTATAAGTATGATTTTCTTCTGGTTAACGGTGAAAACGCAGCTGGCGGCTTAGGCCTAAGCGCTACCACTGCTGAGGAGCTTCATAATTGCGGAGTCGATGCCATCACCTTGGGAGATCACACGTGGAAGCAAAAGGATGCTGCCACCCTACTGAACAAATTTGATTACTGTATAAGGCCTGCCAATTATCCAAACTCCGCCCCCGGTCGAGGTTGGGCGGTGTTTAACCTTAAATCGGGTGGAAAAGTCGGAGTCTTCAACCTTCTGGGACGCGTCTTTACGGGAGCATTAGTGGATTGCCCTTTTAGGAAAGCGGATGAATTGCTGGCCGGGCCGCTCAAAGATTGCACAATTAAGATTTGTGACTTTCACGCAGAAGCCTCTTCTGAAAAAAACGCCCTGGCCTTTTATTTAGATGGACGCGTTTCGCTGGTGGTCGGCACACACACTCATGTTCAAACCGCAGATGAACGCATTTCAGAGAAAGGCACCGCCGCCATAACCGATTTAGGCATGTGCGGAAGTAGCGCTGGTATTATTGGCATGGAGGCCGAGGCCTCTCTAGCAAGATTAGTCACTGGTCTTCCTGCATCTTACAAGCTGGCCCAAGGCTCCCCGGTTTTATGCGGACTGATATGCGACATCGACCACACCTCAGGCAAGGCTGTGGCCGTTAAACGCATTCGGGTGGAATGCGACGAGTGATCTTATATTAAGCAAAATCAAGCGAGATCAACTCGCCATGATCATCCACTGGAGGATTGTGCGGAAAGGTAATGCGAAAGGTCGTGCCCTTGTCAACCTGACTCGTCACCTCAATTTTTCCGCCATGAGCGGCCACGATACTCTTGACTATAAACAGTCCTATGCCCGAACCCGCGATCTCCCCATGACGTTCTAGACGCGTAAAGCGTTGGAAAATCTTCTGCACTTCCGAAGCTTCCATCCCAGATCCGCTGTCTTCAACCTCCAACTGTAAATCCTCGCCTGCCATACGCGCTCGCACCCAAACGCTCCCGGAACGTGGGGTGAATTTAATGGCATTACTAACCAAATTTCCTAAAACGCGTGCGAATCCCATTTTATCAACGCAAATCTTGCAGCCAGGCTCGATTTGCTGCTTAACCTCTATACGTTTGGGAATCGACAGCGCCTTACTCGTCTCAAGCACCTCCTCAATCAACTCTCCTGCCTCATACACCGCAGGCTTTAGAATGAAGGTGCCCTCCTGAATCCGGCGGGCACTTAAAAATTCGTCAATTAACTGGATCGCGCCTTGCGCTGATGAGCCGATTCTTAGAGCAATTTCATAGGGCATGGCCCCTTTCTCCAGCATTTCGGCCAGCATTTCAGATGAAAGTGAAATCGAACCAAGCGGCCCTTTAAGATCATGCGTAGTCGTTGATAATATCTCCCGCTGAAAAACCTCCCGACGTTTCATTTCGCTGACATCACGAACCCAAACAACGCACTCGCGACCCATTTCCGGGCCATTTTTATCAGGGGCATCGACAATCGATAAGCTCATGTCAAAAGCGCTGTTTGTATCTCCGATAAATGTAATCTCAGTACGCCAGCTAGCACCTTCCGGTAGCTCTCTTAAGTTATTTTGGACATCCCGCCTTAGATCTTCAAAACGATTGACAGCGCTTCCAAACATATTCACGATGTGGCCAGGGCTCTTGCCACAACGCCGGGCGAACTCCTTAAAAGAGCTGTTGGCATAACGCACATCACCTAACTCATTTGCCACTGCTAAGCCATCATGACTATTCTCAATCGCAAGCCGCAAAAGCTCCATCTCCTTTTTAAAGCGGAGTCTCTCCTCCATCAGCCGCTGGGCAGCATACAGCCGCGATAGGGCAAAACCCAAAACTTCTTTAAAATCCACATCGAAATTCTTAACGATGAAATCACTGGCACCCGATTTCATGGCCTCGACTGCATCACGTAAAGAAGTGGAGGAGGTCAAAACGACTAGGGGAGTATCTCCGCACCTAGCCTTAATGTGCTCCACATCGGCCACGCCACTGCTATCTGGCAAGTGCAGGTCCATAACGACCAAATCCAGCCGTTGCTGTTGAATCTCCTGCGCAGCGCCTTGTAAATCGACGACATGGCGCACCTCTCGCGCAAAGGACTTAAGGGCACGCTTAATCAAATGGGCGTGCCCGAGATCGTCCTCAACCAGCAAAACTACCTCAAATATTCCAGAGCCACTCATATAGAGCCGCTATAGCA
>JAAYZI010000319.1 GCA_012514925.1 Deltaproteobacteria bacterium
AAAAAAGGAAAAAGAGAAGCTTAAGGGCGAGGTGGTTGACCAGGGCACTGAGATCGCCCTTCGCTATATCGGGTATAGTCAGAAGGAGAGTGCCTGGTACGAAAAATATGAGCTCGATCCGTACACCACGAACCGCCCTCTACGGGAGAAAATTTCTCGTATCGTTACGGTACAGAGCGTCGTAAATCTAGGCTTTAAGTTCGTGCCCGGCATCGGGCTGGGAAGCTTGTCGTGGCTAAGCACCGCCAGCAGCGTTTTGGATGCGGCCGAAACGGTAGCGGTGTACGCCGATCCACAGTCTCAGAGCAATAAGAACCGTGCAGCCCTGCTCGAAATGGGGGTGTCAAAGGATATAGTGGAAAAGTTCTTGGCCAATGAAGTTTGCAGCCCCACGCTTAAAGCGCTCTACGTCGAGTCATTAAAGCGCTTAACCGGAGTGAGCGGCAGGGAAACCTTAGTGGCCTTGATTAGTCGGGTCCAGACCGCTGATGGGGGCGAGTTCCATTTGCGCGGAGTTCGCTATTTGGCTTCGCGGCATCGGGCCGGGGAAGTTTTGGTTAAGATTATGCCAGGGGTTAAAATCGCGGCGGCACAGACTAAATCTGGGACGTGGCTGACTCCTTTACCGGCTGACTATGTTATTTGGAGCTCGGATTTTGCTGCGGCTACACATGATCTTCTAAAGACTGCGTCCCGGCTGGGAGGAAGGAGCAAAGTAGTAGCGCGTTTAGCAGGAAAATTCTCGCCTCGCTGCAGGCAGGAATTAACTGCTTTGGGTGTGGTGCTGCAGGAACGGGTTCCAATGTAGTTTCCAGAGATTTTTATGCAGTAGGTGCTATAGACTGAAGGCATGAAAATTCTTGGCAGCGGTGAAAGTCTGGTTGCTTTGAGGCGATCTTTGACCAGCTTAGGTGTTGCCTGAGTTGGCCTCCGATAATCATTGAGACATTAGCTTTGGATTGGGGTCCAAATGTAATGGTGATAGCCAGGCTGGTAAGTGGAATGCGCATCGCGGAGCTCCAAGAGTTGTCCATAATATTGGCGCAAGTGATGATAGAAGTGATGGTAGGGCTGTGTTTGTGATCAAAGGTCTGATCGGCTTGACGATAGGATTTAAAAACTCCAGACCACCAGGCGCCGCTTGGACTTAAATTAAACTCCTGATAGCGTGAGGTTTGATCTTCCACTAAAAAAAGTTCAGCCACATCGCGCTGCCAAAGTCCCTCTGCAAAATCATTCTGCGCGAATTTCCGATCAAAGTTGGGGGTCTGTTTGCACTCTGCGGCAAACCAAAGGTTGGATGGATCAAGCGCTAGCACAAAGTAGCTTGGCGCTAAGGGAGGATCTCCGTGCCAATCGTGATCAAGCTTGTGTTTCGGCAAGGTAGCGAGAGTTTGAAAGTTAAGGATTGTCTGAGAGCTGTAAATTGGAAGAGGGGTGGGGGCGTTCATAAGTCGATCCATGTCAGAGGTGCCTTGGCACCGGACTCTACTTCGGGCAGCGCGCGGCAAAGCACTTTAAGTAGCGACCGTTTTTCAGGCATCATTGCCAGCACCTGTCCAATGCGTCTTAAGCAGCCTGGCACCCAGTTGCGGTAGATCGGTAAGCCGGCGTTTTGGCTAAGTAAGCAAAACTGCCCCACTAAACGGAAGCTTCGTTGTAGCAGGGCTTCCAGGTAGTGTCGGCCGAAGCAACGGTCAAATCCTGCGGTGTCTCGAAAGTTTACAAAGACTGCGCGGCAA
>JAAYZI010000320.1 GCA_012514925.1 Deltaproteobacteria bacterium
ACTCCAAGCCAGCGGATGACAAATCGGCACACGCTCTATCCAATCCAGAACCAGATCTTGGAAAACTGCGTCATCTTTTATCTCAAAAACGTAATCAAAGTAGTGTAGATTAAAAAGCCACAGGTCAGAAGCACCTGACGGAAACCAGCTTCCATGGGTCTCGAGGGTGACGTTTAGAAAGCGGTAAGCACCCCCTTCCTCCAAGCAGCGGCGCGCCCTGGATTCTTGCAAAGGATTTCTAAGCGCTACCACATCGGACGGCGGAACACCCCTAGACTGATAGCGCCTACGCCCCAGCGCCGTACGTTCATAGCGACGCCGCAAAACTCTGACTATACGAAAGTATAGCTGGGATAAGCGCAGGTGCCGCGCGGTGCGAAACAAACGCGCCAAATTGTGAAGGGAGGTTTGCTGAACGGCCATCGAGAGCATTATTAGTAGTGTTTCTTAGGATAACAAGTTGACATCTCTGCAAAGGGCAAATTGTGCTGCCCTGTCCTGCACCTCGCTGTATTATAAATTTGAGTATCCGGTAACTGTTCACATAAATATTACTTTCTCCGGAGAAAGTGAAATGAAAGTAAAATTAACTCCGCGTTACCGCCAAGAGGCTTAAAACAAAATTGCATGATCAATTCCACGCGCAAACGATACAGTATCCGCTCACATGAATATTAAGTTAAGGGATTACAATATGTTACCAGTGCAATCATCAAGAAAAAATACGTGAACGGTTATCAACTTGTTATACTCAATCATAGCACTGATAATAATTTTCGATGCAGATACTATTCCTTACCGATAACTTCCCCCCGGAGGTGAATGCCCCGGCCAGACGCACTTATGAGCACTGCCGCCGCTGGGTAAAGCTTGGCGCTAAAGTTACCGTCCTGACCTGCGCCCCCAACTTTCCGGGAGGTCAAGTCTATAACGGCTACCACAACCGCATTTACCAGGAAGAGTTTCTGGAAGGCATCAGGGTGGTGCGAGTTTGGAGCTATATCTCGCCAAACCGCGGTTTTTTGCCCAGAATCGCCGATTACCTAAGTTTTGCTTTAAGCGCTGTTGTAGTGGGGCTTTTCAAAAAAAGTGATCTTATCATCGCCACTTCTCCCCAATTTTTCACAGCTCCGGCAGGATGGCTACTCTCCCTTTTTAAGCGCAAACCCTGGATCTTTGAGGTGCGCGACCTGTGGCCCGAATCGATTATCGCGGTGGGAGCACTACCGCGTGGGCGCCTCATCCAAGCGCTTGAGTGGCTGGAGCTTTTTCTGTACCACCGTGCTGATCGCATAGTGGCGTTAACCGACGCCTTTAAGCTGAACATGACAAACCGCGGCGTCAAAGCCGCCAAGATCTTCGTTATTAAAAATGGAGTGGACTTAACTGAATTCGCGCCAACCCCCAAAGACCAGAATTTGGCGCAACAACTCGGCCTAACAGGCAAGTTCGTAGTTTGCTATATAGGCACTCACGGCATGGCACATAAACTGGACTTTATTCTGCGTTGCGCCGCGCACTTGGATCGGCAAGATCAAACTCATTTCCTGCTGGTGGGCGACGGCGCCGAAAAAGAAAATCTGCTCGCCTTAAAGAAGCAGCTTAGACTTACAAATGTCAGCATGCTTGAAGCGGTGCCGCGTCACGAAGCGGCGCGTTACCTGGCACTTGCCGACGCCGCGCTGGTGCCTCTAAAAAAAACCCCCACCTTTAAAACTGTGATCCCGTCTAAAATATTTGAAAGCGCCGCTATGCAAAAACCGATTCTGCTTGGAGTAGACGGGGAAGCCCGTGCTTTGGTCGAACAGTACCAAGCCGGACTGTATTTTGAACCGGAAAATGAAAGCGCCTTCTTAAATCAGCTTAGAATGCTTAAAGATAATAAAGCGTTGCAAGAAAGTTTAATGCAAGGATGTCGTAGCTTGGCAGCTGCGTTTGACCGCGATAAACTGGCTGAGTCCATGTTCGAAGTGCTGAAGGGAGTTTGCCCATCTTCGATCTCGTCTTTAGGGCGTTGATGTACAACAGCTTAGCATATTATTTGATTGGGTTTGTAGCGGCTTTTCTGCTCACTTACCTCTTGACCGCTATCCTAGCGGACTTAGCTCCAAAGTATAATTTGTTTTTAGACATGCCGGGCAGCAGAAGGCTTCACGTTAAAGCGGTGCCGCGCTGCGGCGGCTTGGCTATTTTTATAGGTTTTCAGATCGCCGCTTGGTTTCTGTTGATACTACCGGGCTTTGACCAAGTAAGCGGGCACTTTGCGCCGGAGTGGTTCCAAAATTACCTGATCGCTTCGGCCGCGCTTTTGGTGCTAGGGCTATTAGATGATCAACGCCCGCTCGCTTGGGGTATAAAACTAATCGGCCAGGTGGCGGTAGCAATCTTTATGTTCGCCTGCGGAGTCTCTGTGGACTCCCTGTTGGCGCTCGAGCTTCCGACTTGGGCGACCTTAGCGGCAACGGTGCTCTGGTTTATAGCTATTATCAACGCCTTTAATCTGATCGACGGCCTAGACGGCTTAGCGACTGGGCTGGCGATTGCAGGCGCGGCGGGGCTGGCAGCGGTTTCATTTTTAAGCCGCTCCCCAGCCGATACGATCCTGTTGCTCACACTGATCGGAGCGTGTCTCGGTTTTTTACGCTTTAATTTTCATCCAGCCCGCATTTTTTTAGGCGATTCGGGAAGCATGTTTTTAGGGTTCACCCTGGCCACAGTAGCGCTCTCACGCGGGGCCAAAATGACCATGTTGACTGCGCTGGCGATCCCACTCCTCGCGGCGGGGGTACCGATTTTCGACACGCTGCTCGCGATTTGGCGCCGCTCGGTGCGCTCCTGGCGAAACGGCAGGAGTGGAACAGCCAGCGCGGTGGCGCACGCCGATATGGAGCATCTGCACCACCGCTTGGTGCGCGCCGGACTTTCGCAGCGCAAGGTGGCGTTTTTGCTTTACGGCGCGGCTTTGTTTATGGCCGGCATCGGCGTCCTCAGTATTATTTACAACACCCAAGCAGGGGCGATCTTTTTCTTAGCGCTAATTGCGGCCGGATATATCGCGGTGCGTCACCTAGCCCACACCGAACTGTGGGATAGCGGCACGTTGATTATCGAGGGGCTGCGCCGCCCCACCCGCCCGACCTTAGCGGTAGTGCTCTGCCCTCTTTTGGATCTGATGTTTTTAGGAAGCTCTCTGTTTTTCTCGCTTTGGTTGGCGCTGCCTTTCCCTAGTGTTTCAGACTTAAAGCTCCTCTTTCTTGAATCAATTTCACTGTGGGTGGGTTGCCCCTACCTGGCGATGGTTTTTTCAAAATCTTACTCGCGGGTATGGAGCCGTGCGCGCGTATCAGAGTTTGTTGCTTTAGCGGCGGCGCTTCTTCTCGGAGTGGCCGTTTCTATGGGGATTACTGCTTTAGTTTTTCAACCGCCGCTACGTTTACTGCTTACTACCACGATTCTCTACAGCGCGTTGTCCGGTGCTCTCATTTGCGGGTTACGCGCCCTGCCACGCGCGATACGTGATCTGATGGAGTTTGCGGCCGGGGGTCAAGAGCACTCCCAAGGCGGTGTCTTGGTCTACGGAGCGGGCCTAAGTTGCAGCCTCTATCTAAAAAATCAGTACGAACGCATGATGCAAAGCGGTCAGCACCTGACTCTGGTGGGCCTGGTGGATGACGACGTAAACCTACGCAAACGAGTCGTGCACGGCTACCGTGTACTTGGCTGTAGTGAAGAGATCCCGGCCCTGGTGGATCGCTACCAAATCACTAAAATCGTGCTGGCCTGCACACCCCCTTTGGGGCGACGTGCCAAATTGATTCGCTTTGCGGCTGCTCGCGGGATTACCCTGGTGGAGTGGCGCTGCTCAGAAGAGCTGCAAAAGCTGGAGATGCAACAAGAAACCCTCCCCAAACGCCTTGCATTCTAGGTAATTAAAAATATTGACAGCTACATAGCCAACCCCCCTAGGAGAATCTATGCCAATATCACGTGTTAGAGTAATCGGCATGCCGCTTGATTTAGGAGCAGACCGGCGCGGCGTCGATCTGGGTCCGGACGCGCTCAGGCATGACGGGCTTTTGCCCGCCATCCAGGCATTAGGACTAGAGGTTGAAGACAGCGGCAACCTGCGGCCGCCACCCCGGCCAAAGATCTCGAGCGGTTCGCCGAAACTTAAATACTACGACGAGATTGTCAGCGCGTGCCGCGACTTAAAAGACTGCGTCACAAGCGCCGTACAAGACGGTTGCTTTCCGTTAGTATTAGGAGGTGATCACAGCATCGCCATCGGCACCTTGGCAGGACTGAGCGCCTGTTACAAAAAGATTGGCTTGCTCTGGATCGACGCTCACGGCGATTTCAATACTGACCAAACCACTCTCAGCGGAAATATTCACGGTATGAGCTTTGCCGCCGCACTGGGCATTGGAAACCCCGAACTTGTGACTAGCATGCGCCAACCCACAGCCATCCTCCCCGAACGCTGCGCGTTGATCGGTGCGCGGGATATCGATCCTCTTGAAAAAACCGTCTTAAAAAACTCAGGCGTAACCGTTTTTAGCATGCATGAAATTGACACCCTCGGCATGTACACCGTTATGCAAAAAGCCTTAAAGATAGTGACAAACGGTTCGGATACAGTGCATCTCTCTTTTGACCTAGACGCGCTTGACCCAAATGATGCTCCAGGCGTGGGTTTCCCCCTAAAAGGAGGCCTCACATTCCGGGAAGCCAGATTGATTATGGAGATGGCGGCTTCTTCCAACCTCCTCGGAAGCCTGGAGGTCGTGGAGCTAAACCCAATCTTGGATCGTCAGAACATGACAGGCAAGTTGGCGATTGATCTGATCGCCACGGCTCTTGGAAAGAGCTTGACTTAGCTCGGTACATCTTCATGAAAATAGCTCGAAGGTAACCGCTTACGCGTGGAATTAATCATGCAATTTTTGTTTTAAGCCTCGCGCGGTGGCACGGAGTTAAATTCACTTTCTCCAGAGAAAGTAATATTCATGCAAACGGTTACATAACA
>JAAYZI010000321.1 GCA_012514925.1 Deltaproteobacteria bacterium
AAGAAAGTAACGAAAGATTCACGTAGGTCCTGGTTGTGCACGGACGATGCTGTAATATTATCCAGTATCGGCCACTTTGAGTTTGTCAAAATATGCCAAGCCGCGTTCTTTCCTCCCCTTAGAGCTCCACCGCCCGCTGATTCGGCACTAATATTAGTTGAACCACCCTTACTATCCTCCCTGCGATAAATCCCAGACCAACCAACCAAAAATTGTATCTGTGCGCTAATCAGATCATCATACCATGCAAAGGGCATGGCGATGCTGGCACGGGATTCCGGTCCATTATCTGCATCCGGCGTAAGACCTTGCCTAATAATCTCATTTGAATTTATAAGCCCGACCTCCGCCAATTTCCACACCTCTTTCTGATCCTGGACGTGATTTGCAACTATCCAAGATACTCCGGCTCTCTCGGTCGGGGTAAAAAGCAGCCAGTTGTAGATCGCGGGACCCAACAGAAACCACATATAAATACGGGGAGGCTGCCCCATCGCCATCATGATCAGGCCCGAAAAAACAGCCATAATATAGAGCAGGGGTGTCCAGAGACCCAAATCAGTGCTACCCAACTGGTAGATCAGGTCAGCTTGAACCCAATACCCCTGCGTTGCAAAAGCCGCGGCAATTTGGTTCATCACGCTGGCGGTGCAACCCTCACAGGCGGTCGGCTCCAGATCTTGGGCCCAAGCAGGGGATGACACCAGCACTACCGCCCAGAGCACAAACAGAAAACAAAGTCCAAGTTTATACAGAGGCAGAGAACCACCATCTCTCATTCTATTACTGCGTAGCTGCCTCATCTTAAAAACCTCGCCCTAAAACTCGTCACTTTCAAACCCACTCCTTGCCCTAAAACCTCCGGAGCGCAAAACTTCCCAAGCGCCTCCTAATTCACCGCCGACTGCCTGTTAACCCCCTTATCTCTAATAGTTGTAGTCAGAGCCCTACCAAGCTGGCCGGCCTCCTGATTCCTAACTGCAAATATCTTTTCATTGGCAAAACCAACCATCTCATTAACATTGGCGACCCGCGCCTCTCCAATATCATCAATTTGCGACACCTCACGAATCAGATCCAACGCTGCCACTTTGGCATGAGCCGTCAATGAAGACCCACCCCCGCTTTGCACTACGATAGTTTTCTCCGCCTCCAAGAATGTGCGCAGCACCTGATCCATCGCAATAAACTTGCCATAATCGTATAGCAGTGAACGTAGAGGAAGGAGGTCGTCTTTCTCAGTAATCTTTTCAGGATTGCCGCCTTGATCAGACCCCCAAATCTGAAGACAGTTTGACCACCCCTCAGCCTGGCCCTTTACGTCTTGGCGATCTCGCCGCATTAAGAACATGTCAAATACGGCATTTATAACCACTCCTTGAAAGGGCATCTCCGGAATAGAAAGTCTCTTTATCAGTGTCTTTGGTTTTTCGAAGCCACCTAGTCCATGATCCGGCGGTTTCACCCAAAAGAAATTATCTGTTGCATCATTATGGGTGGGGACTCTGGATGTCGACATACCGTCACTACTTTTTGTTATACTGTGATGACAATATTGCGCCATTAGATCAGTCATGTCGCTGTAACGGGCTAAAATAATCTTGTAAACCTCCTCTCCAATATGTTTTGTGGGCTTAACCTTCGTATGCTTAAAGATGCGGGTCGTATCCACATTTCCCTCTAGCTCCTGTTCTCCTTCGAATTTGATCTCGTAGTCCCCAAACCACTCAAGAAAAGCTTCAACAAAGCTATCTATTTTTGCCTGTTGCTCTTTGTTCTCTTTCATGGTTTGCCCAAATAGAATCTTTAATACTGTGACGCTATTTTCCTTTTCCGCTAATGCCTTAAGCTCCGCTGCGGTTCTGTCTATGTCTGCCGCAGGATGATTCTTTGCTTTTCCGCCATCTTTGTCCGGTGCTATCACCGAGCTAACTTTATGCTTATCAACTGGCACCTTATTCGAATCGCCCATGCACTCATTTACGGCATTTATCCACCCTAGGTCTTTGGCTTTCTTTTGCAAGCAGCCGTTATAGGCTGCAAGAGCCACGCTTCTAGAAAACTCATCTTCAGGGAGGACGTTCATCATATGGTTTTGAGCTTGATAGGTCAGGCTGATATTATCTGCCACTATTTTTTCTGCGGCTTGAACACCCGCAAAAACACCCGGCTCTGTTTGGGCAAAAGCGATCATCTGCTTGGCCATCGGTCCCTTCATTCCGTCTTCAACAGCCTTACGGTACCCGTCTCCCATTAGACCCATAAGCTTTCCTTGGATTGGCGCAAAAGATTGCAGATATGCTGTTTGCTCTTGAGGTTCGATATCGCTCTTCTCCGAATTGGATCCTACAGGTTCATCATCAGGCCTTCTCTCTATCCCTTCCTTGGAGGGTACACGCGCCATCCAATCACGCCAAATCACCCCGGCCCTAGAACGTGATTCAAAGAGCTTGTTCCCGGACAGAAACTGATCCAGAGGTAAGTTTTTTTCATTCACTGTACTCGCATTAGGTTCCGTCATATAATTTAAAGCACGGCCATAAATACCGTTCTCACTGTCACCATCCTTACGATAAGGCCCTGCTTGCACATCCGAAGCTAGCCAAGCCAGTATACAGGTTATCACGCCCAATCGTTTCATAACTCTTAGGACCGTCTTCATACCCTACTTACCCTGCATAATCTTCAAAAGTTCATCCCAGTGGTAGTAATTCCTCAACCCTTCCTCTTGAAAAAAACGATTGTTTGTTTGCGTCACATAAATCATAGTAGGCGATCTTTTTACCTTAAACCGCTGCGCTAAACGCTCACCATTAACAATCGGGAAAGTTGTTTTGGTCACGCGCCGAAAATCATCGACGGCTCCCGGGTTAAGTCCATCGATCGTAAGCACTATAAAATTAACGTGGTCTTGCCCTTTTAGGCCTTGGTAGAGTTTTTCAATATCTCCCGCGATCGCCATGACCTCGCGATCATAGATACGCAAAAAGAAAAACATATCCACGCGACCCTGAGGGTCCAAAGGCACTCGCCCTGACAGCATGCGCCGAGTCTGCATACGTTCTTCCTGTTCGTTTAGCTCATCGGAAAGAGCGGACACGCTTATGGCGCGCGAAAAGAGGTCATGTTCGGACTCCTTGAGACGTTTGATTGCATCCCGAGTTTTTGCATCTAACTCTGACTGATAATTTTTGGACTCAAGTTCTTTAGACTTATCGCCCAAATCAATCTTTTGTAAAAAATGATACTCGCTGTACTCGGGTGATTCCGGCCAGGACCCTGGTCCGAGCACATTCTCCCTCACCATCGCTTGGCCCTCAATCGCCACGGCCTGACTGGTAATCTTTTCGAGGTCGCGCATGTAGCGCACGTACTGCACGGCGTATTTAAAAGCCAGCTCCTCGTCACCTTCGTTTAGCGCTGCCAACATGGCGCGGTAGGGTTTAGGCGCGGTCTCGATGCCCTTTACCGGTACCGGCTCTAATGGATCGCCGAACTCCTTCAGGATGCGCTCTTGCGGGGTGAGTTGAGAATCGGGTCCGCTCTCCATCTGTTTCTGCTGCTGACCCTGCCCCTCCTGCGTTAAGAGCTGCTTTGCGACGGGCTCCTCCTCTTTCTTTGATTTTTGTGGATTTAGAATCGAGAAGCCCTCCTGCGGGACCATGAAGATCTCCGGGCCGAATACGGTTTTGGCGCTATCACGCGGATAGATCTCCTGCGGGGGCGCGGCTCCAAGCGCAGCCGGAACACCGACCATCACTGAAAAAACACCTGCCACTCCTGCGGCAAAAACCTTTTCCAACGTCACCCTAAAACCCCTCTCTTGCAACCGCCCGGCGGCATAAACCTATGCTCCGCCCACTTACGGCTTCTATTTCTATTAAAGGTTATGGGGCACTCTTTCTCTTGCGTTACACCGAAAATGTTAAGTTCTACGAAAATTTCGTAACCATGCTGGTAGAGTCACCATCCCTAAAACCCAGCCATAACTACTGTAGAAGCGTTGTGAAGCCCGGTGAAATATCCGGGTTAAGGTTCCTATGGATGTTATGCCTAAGGTTTTGCGGAGACTTATATTCACGGCAGTTTTGCTCTGTCCGGCCGGTCTGCCGTCGGCAAAGGCCGAACAGGAGCAAGCCCATGCAGATTCAACTCCACCAAAAGTCCTAAAGCACATCCGCGGAACAAGTGGCATAGAGCTGCCCTCCGAGCGGGAGCTGCAAGCTAGACTTGCGCCGGACCCTGAAAAAGTCACAGAACTTGAGGCTTTGGTAAAAAAACGGGACGCTCTTGAAGCAGCGCAAATAAAAGCCGCTCAGGAAGAGGCAGACAAGGAACCGGTATCAGAGAAATAAAATAGGGGAG
>JAAYZI010000028.1 GCA_012514925.1 Deltaproteobacteria bacterium
AACGATACGCAGCCGGTGGGTCGCCATCTATCGACCCGAAGTTGCCCTGGCCGTACACAAGCGGATAGCGCAAACTCCAATCTTGAGCTAACCGCACTAAAGCGTCATATACCGCCTGGTCACCATGAGGATGAAATCGCTTCAAGACTTCACCCACCACACCCGCACACTTCGACGTTTTACGATTTGAAAGCAGCCCTTCGGTTAACATTGCGTAAAGCACGCGCCTTTGTACCGGCTTAAGGCCGTCGCGCACATCAGGCAGAGCCCTGCCGATGATGACACTCATGGCGTAATCCATATAGGATTGACGCATCTCTTCTTCGATATTGACTCTTATACCGGACGCACCCTCAGGGGTTTCTATTTCGGTCTTATCCATATAAATGACTTTTTGATTTAATCACGATCTGTTCCTTCCGCCGCAAATGGAAAAATCTTCCGTGCCGATGTCGCACCCTGCAAGCGGGACTCAGGCCTAAGGGCTTATTCAAGTGTGTAAACGCCTCTCTTAAAGGCACCCCAAAGACCGAAAGCCACAAGGATTCTATCCTGCTTGTATTGAATAATCAAGACTTTAGGCCCTATCGAAGTAAGGCATATTGGCACTTTAGCTGATTCTTTTAAATGCCGACATACAAGGTGTCGGCAAATAGGGATGCTGGCCGACATGCGTTGACCGGGTTTACACTCCACACATACATGGAGCTGAGTTGAATAGCCGCATCGAAAATATTCTGATCCTCCAACGATCAAAATCCTTGCCGGCCAACTTGCGCGAAACATTGCGCTTGCAAGGCTACAGCGCCACCACCGTTTTCGACGTCCCTGCGGCGTTGAAAGCCATGCAAGAACTGAAACGCGCCCTCTTTTTGGTGGACTGCGGAGAGAGCCGCCAAGTGGCCTCACAAACCATCAAGCATCTGGTGGATACTCCAGATATTTGTGACTACCCCTGCATCGTAATTACTCCCACTCCAAGCGCCTTTAAAGAGGCCTTCGACCGCTATTTTATGCTGGTAAAGCCGTTGGATTCACCTTGCAGCATAACTCTCTTTATTGAGACCCTGCACGAAATCGAAGGCCTACTCCCAGAGTACTGCAAGCGCCTGGAAAAAATTGCGCCGCACAAGCTCATGGCCTCCTTTCCAAGCCAATCGGAGCCACAGCCACAAGAAACTGAACCAGCCCTATCTCCTGCGCTGATGCACCCCGCTTATACCTCCGAAAAGAGCATCCCCGAACTGCTGTTCTCGATCCTGCAGCAAGCACAAAACCTCAATCTTAAAGGGCGGCTCTACAATAATGATATCTCTGAGCGAGAACTGATTGAATCCGGTTGTTTTCCGGATGACCAAAAAGTAAGGGAAGTGGTGCGGCATCTCTGTCTTGACATGCCGCAGGGAGACCGTAAACATCTTTACCGCACCGCTTTCATTCTGGGTCAAACAACCCGGCCTCTCAATTTTGCGCCCGAATTACGGGAGCAGTGCGCAGGGGCAGCCTTCCTGTTTACACATGCTTTTGGTCCCGGTAAAACTGACCTGCTTAGGGCCAACTACATCTCCTCCATTAACCGGCAAATCCGCCAAGAAATGGCGTTGACCATAAAGGAAAGCGCTCACAACACCAAGGCTCTGGGGTTCTCTGAAATCAGCGCACTGATCCACAAGATGGCGTTGCTGTTAGAACACAGTACTCCGCTAGAGGATGATGCCCAGACTGTGGCTGCCTCCAGCCTGATGGCGGCGGATCTAATGGATCGCATCTGCTACTATGGGGGCCACTGGAATCCGCGCGCTTCTTATCTCTTACTGACCAAAATAAGAAGCGGTGCGCTCAAGCAGATTCACCCAAACGTCCTACCTTATCTGATCAAGTTTCTAGTGGAAAGTATCGGCTCCAGAAAGCCTGCCTGTCTCCTCTCCAAACGTCTCAGGCTGGATCCCATGCTCAGGGTGGCAGCCGCACAGGCTCGAAAAATCAGACCAGGCAGACACGAAAAGAGGGTTGAGATCAGCGCGCTGGAGCCAGGTATGAGACTGACAAAACCGCTGCTAAGCTTCGACGGCAGCGTGCTACTTTCTTCCGATCTTACGCTTGATTCGGATCTGATCTGGAGGGTCTGGCAGCTAGCCTCAATTCAGATCATTAACACGCATCTAATCGTCGCACAGGTTGACCGTTGAATTAATACGAGGCTACGAGACTACGAGACTACTTGGCTCCGCTCATATCCAGGTTAATCTGGGTCAGGAATCGGCTCGCGCCAGAATCCTCCGCAAGCTGGAGCGCTCAATCCCCAATTTTTTAGCAGCCTGAACCTGGTTTCCTTCAGCTACCCGCAGCGCCTCCTTTACCAGAGTGAGCTTATAACGTTCAACCTTCTCTTTAAAACTCTCCTCGCCTACATTGCCGTATGCAGCCGGAGCGCCTATTCTTAGGTCCTCTCTGACAATCTTGGCTCTACCCGCGCACTGGGCGCGAAAGGCTGCTCCTTCCACGACCCCTTCCAGTTCCCGCACATTTCCGGGCCAACCATAAGCGCATAGCAGCTCAAGCGCCTGGTCCTCCACACCAAACACGCACACCTGCTCATTTTCCCTGAGCCTTCCTAGTATGTGCTCACACAGCTGTGGAATATCCTCTATACGCTCTCTCAGTGGAGACACATGTAAAACCGCTTGCGCGATGCGATGAAAAAAATCCTGCCTTAGTTTGCCGCTTTCCAGCGACTCCCCGATATTCCGATTGCAGGCGGAGATTAACCGGAAATTGACACTTAACTCCTGATTCGATCCGACCGCCCTAAATTTCTTGTCCTGCAGCACTCCCAGTAAACTCACCTGAGTTTCAAGGGGCAGTTCATCGACTTCATCCAAAAATAGAGTGCCAAGGTGGGCCTCACTCAAGAGGCCACGCCGATGGTCAAGCGCTCCCGTAAAAGCGCCCTTGACGTGTCCAAAGAGATCGCTGCTAACCATGTCGGCGGTGCCGAAATAGGGTTGGTACCTCACCAGGGCGTGGGCCGCGCGGAAACTGAGCTTATGCACCACTTGGGCGCACAAGCCTTTACCCGTTCCGGTTTCGCCGGTGATTAATACGGGTTGATTGCTGCGAGCGGCGTCTAAAATTTCGTTCCTGAGCTCTTGAGTTTTGGCGGAACTCCCAACTATCAACGCGGCGGCTTCCGGTCCCTGCCCTTCCTGCAGACGACGATAGGAACGGCGCAGCTCAGCCTGACTGAATCCGTCATTGATAAGCGCTTTAAGATGCTCGATCTCGACGGGCTTCTCCAGAAAACTTGCGGCTCCGCAGTTAAGCGCCCGCACCCCATGCTCAATCCCCGAGTGCCCGGTCAACACGATTACGCGGCAAGAATTGTCAGCTTCGACAAAGTCTCTAAGCAAACTAAATCCGCTCTCCACTCCTTGCGCCGGGACCAAGCAAAGATCTAGCACCACTACCTGCGGGGCTGTGCGGTTGAAAATCTCGGTGGCTGTTTCAGCCTTGGCGGCGGCATGTAACCCAGCCTGAAGCCCGGCAGCTTTTAAAGCGCGCGTCATGCTGCAAAGCGCATCCCCGTCATAATCTACCAGGAGCACGTGAAGCTGCTTCATTTTGACACCGGCAATAAAATGCTTAACTCAAGTAACGGTCCAACCCGGACATTCACCTGGCCGGAGTGCGCCCACACAATCGCGTCCACAAGTGCGCTTGTATACTGATCTAGATCGGGGCATTCATCGTAAAATGCCGCCAGTGTATGATACTCGCGCTCACCGGGTTCAAGGTGACTCTCCGCTTGCAGGCTGACTGACAGCGCCTGAAACTCCAGACAGCGCGTGACGCGGCAACCGGTATTTTTGGGAGATGCCAACCCAGCACGTCCCAACGCACCCCAGCCTTCAAAAAACCATCGCAGCGCCGCTATCAGCAAGCCGCTGTCTGCTCGTACCCTTAAATCCCTTTCACACTCCCAAGTAACGGCGATCTGCTGCGCACAAGCGCTTTCAACAAGCAGGCGCTCAATCGAGAGGTCCTCGAGCTTTAATGTCCGCACAGAACAGGCAGAAATATCTTTCAGGGCAGCCGCCACCTCCCGGCAACGCAACTGACTGCGCTCACACTCCTCCGCTGGCAAAACAGTCTTAAAATAACTTAAGTCGTTCGAGATCACCGCAAGGGGAGTGCGCAAGCGGTGCGTTAGCCCCCTGATTAAACAGGAAAGGAGGGCTAAAGGAACGGTGTCAGCCTGATTAAAAAGATGGGAAAGAGGCTCTGGCTTTCCAGAATTCACAAACTGCCTCCATAATCGTCAAACATTGTTTCGCGGGAAGCGCGGGAACAAAGTTAAGCGCCTCCCAGCCCAATGGAATACCTCAAACTGGCTCTAGATAGAGAGTTGGCGCCCAACAAACTATAGGTATAACAATTACACCGGCCTTACGCAAAAACGGATGCAAAAAGCCGCAAGAGAAGTATGTAATATGGTAAATCCACTTATAATTTGTAATACTCCGCCTACTGGACCCGAATTTAGTCTTGGCGGCTTGGAACGCAGTGCACTTGCTGCTTGCCGCGACAATGAGGAAAATGAGGAAAATGATGTTTAAAGCAGAGGATACTCTTAAAATCGCCAGCTTGGCCAGACTGGCGCCGAGCCAAGATGAACTCTTAGTCCTGACCAAGGACTCCAACGCTATTTTGGAATACGTGCGCCAGCTTGAAACTCTCGACCTCACGGGCGTACAACCTATGAGCCATGTGCACGGGGTAACAAACGTGCTGCGCGAAGATGAGCCTGAGCCATCGTTAACAGTGGACGAAGCTTTGAGCAACGCAATCGACACTCACGATAATTTTTTCAAAGTGCCGATCATCATCGAATGAGCAACCCTTAATTTTAGAAACTCCCTGTAAGCCGTTATGACTGAACCAGCCCTACTCACCCTAACGCAGCTTCGAGCTGGGTTGGATCGTAAAGACTTTTCAAGTGTCGAGCTTACCTCCTCGTGCTTGAAACTCATCGAGAAGCACGCTGACCTAAATGCCTTCATCGAAATATGCGAGGAGCAGGCGCTAGCGCAGGCCAAGCACGCTGACAGCTTGTTGGCTAAAGGTGAGACCTCTCCACTGCTCGGCATTCCACTAGCCATTAAGGATGCAATCGTCACCGCTGGGATACGCACCACTTGCGCCAGCAAGATGCTGCAGAATTTCATTCCGCCATACGACGCCACCGTCATCCAAAAATTAAAACAGGAAGGCGCCGTAATTGTCGCAAAAAATAACCTGGATGAATTTGCGATGGGCTCATCTTCTGAGAATTCCGCCTTTGGACCCGTCAAAAATCCTTGGGACAAAAAACGCGTACCAGGCGGATCAAGCTCAGGCTCTGCCGCCGCAGTCGCAGCCGGTCTAGTGCCTGGAGCTTTGGGGACCGACACCGGCGGCTCAGTGCGCCAACCCGCCTCGTTTTGTGGAATCGTCGGCATTAAACCCACCTATGGGCGGGTAAGCCGTTACGGTGTTGTGGCCTATGCCTCTTCACTAGACCAGGTCGGCGTTTTCGGACGACGCACCGCGGATTGTGCCACGCTGCTTCAGACGATTGCGGGCCATGATTTCAAAGATTCGACCTCTATCCAACAGCCCCTACCGGATTTTTCAGCCAACCTGGAAACGGACATTAAAGGCTTGAAGATTGGAGTTCCAAAGGAGTACTTTGAGGAGGGATTGGACCCGCAAGTCTGCGACGCTGTCAAAGCCGCAATCGACAAGTTGGTTTCTTTGGGAGCGCAAGCATGTGAGGTCTCACTGCCCCACAGCCAGTACGCAGTCGCCGTCTACTACATCATTGCATCAGCCGAAGCTTCTTCCAATCTAAGCCGCTACGACGGTGTGCGCTACGGATATCGAGCCTCTAACCCCAGTGACCTGCAGGATCTCTATTGCCGCTCCCGCAGCGAGGCCTTTGGAATCGAAGTGCAGCGACGTATTTTGATGGGAACATTTGTGCTCTCTTCTGGATACTTCGAAGCTTATTATTTACGCGCTCAAAAGGTACGTACCCTGATTGCGGAAGATTTTAAGAGAGTTTTTGAAAATGATTGTGATCTGATTGCGTGCCCGACCGCCCCCACCACTGCCTATCTGCTTGGAGAGAAAGTTCAAAATCCGCTGCAAATGTATCTGGGCGACGTGTACACTTTACCGGCAAGCTTAGCCGGACTGCCCGGATTAAGCTTGCCATGCGGTTTTGACTCGCAGCGGCTCCCGATTGGGTTGCAGCTAATCGGTCGGCCGTGGGACGAGGCCACCCTTTTTAAGGTTGCACAAGCCTACGAAAACGCGACAGCATGGAAAACCCATGCTCCAAATTTAGGATGAACGGCATGCCCCAAGATTATGAAATAGTAATTGGTTTAGAGGCGCACGTACACCTCTCCACTAAGTCCAAAGCTTTCTGCGCTTCTTCAACGCAGTTCGGAGCTGCGCCCAATACTTGCACAGACCCGGTTACTTTAGCGCTGCCCGGCACGCTGCCGGTGGCCAACCGGGTCATGGTCGAATACGGAATTATGCTGGGGCTGGCTACCAAGTGTGAAATTCGCCGCAGTAACCGTTTCGCGCGCAAGCATTATTTTTACCCTGACCTGCCCAAAGGCTATCAGATCTCCCAATTTGATGAGCCAATCTGCGAACGCGGATCCATGACGATCAGAACCGCGGAGAGCAGCCGCGTGATCGGCATTAAACGCATACACATGGAAGAGGACGCCGGGAAGAACATCCACGACCCCCATTGCGGAGCGTCCTACCTCGATCTTAACCGCGCCGGCGTGCCCTTGCTGGAGGTCGTCTCGGAACCCGATCTGAGATCTCCTGCGGAAGCTGTGGCTTACCTCCGCACGCTGCGGCAACTCGTGCGCTTTTTAGGGATCAGCGACGGTAATATGGAGGAAGGCAGCTTGCGCTGTGATGCCAACATATCCTTGCGGCCGCGGGGCGAGATGAGCTTCGGCACACGCACTGAGATCAAGAACATAAACTCTTTTCGCTTCGTTGAAAAAGCCCTGGAGTATGAAACTGTGCGGCAGATAAAATTGCTAAAGAGTGGCCGCAGCGTGGTCCAAGAGACCCTACTCTTTGACAGCCAGACCGGCACTACCCATCCCATGCGTGATAAGGAGGAGTCTTCAGATTACCGATATTTTCCGGATCCTGATTTGCCGCCGCTACGCATCCCGGAAAGTTGGATTGAAGAAGTGCGAAGCAAAATGCCGAAGCTGCCGGAGCAACGTTACCATGATTTAATGACTGTCTACGGCCTAAACGCTTATGACGCCGGAGTTCTCACGGCCGAACGTGAATATGTGGATTATTTTGAAGAGGTATTTAACCACTGTTCAAACGCTAAATCCGCATGCAATTGGATTACTACCGAGGTCTTTGCCAAGCTGCGTAAGCAAGGGTCCAACCAACCGCAAGACGTGGTTAAAGCCGCTCATTTGGGCAGCCTAATCAGACTCATCGATCAAGAGGTCATCAGCGGCAAAATGGCCAAGAACGTTTTTGAAGAGATGACGTCTTCAGGCCGTGACCCTAAAGAGATTGTCGAGAAGCAGGGCTTAAAACAGATCACTTCGGAGGGCGACCTCAAAACCATGATTGTAAACGTGCTTGAACGTCACTCTCAGCAGGTCGGTGAATACCTGGCAGGGAATCAACGCGTTGTGGGATTCTTAGTGGGCCAAGTCATGAAGGCCAGCTCAGGCAGCGCAAACCCGAAGATGGTGAATCAACTATTGCAAAAAGAGCTTGATCTTATTAAACAAAAGAATAAGGACAGTTAGATCGTGGAACCAGCCTGGCGGGAATTGGACTCGCACACCAGCGTGGTTTTCTTGCATGTGCCAGCAGCCAAACTGGTTGTGCTGCAAGCCCTCTTTGAAACCTATGAGGGGCTTGGCCTGGTGAGAACTTTAGACATGCGGCGGGGTTTAATTTCCATCTTGGCTGCTCCAGATATGCAGCAAGATTGCACGGCGCTGCTTAAAGCGGTGTGGGAGCAGACCGGTTGGCGAAATGCCGCCGTACCAGACGCTTTGGAGAGAGACCTGCTTTTTGGATACTTTAAAAAGGAGTCCCATGCTTGAGTTTTTTCATAAGCATACCCAATCGGTGATACTATATTTCATTATCTTTCTGGTGCTAATCAGCATGCTTGGATTTGGCGTGGATTTCATGGGGCCCAGCCGTGAAGATTATGTCATCAAAATAGACGACCATAAAATAAGCAGAGATGATTTCGCTCAAGAACGCCGCGCTCTAGACGACCTCTACCGCCGACAACTGGGAGAGATGTATGCCCAGCTGGCGGGTTCGCCGGAGTGGAACATTGACAGCCAAGTAGTTGATCGCCTCATCCAGAACTTCCTACTCGAACGCACCGCGCTAGAAAGTGGGCTGGGCGTAGGCGACCTAAAAAGGGTTCTCGTGGAGAGCCTGGGCGGCCGTTACGATCCGAGGTTATATATGGCTTATTTAGAGCAGCTTGGTATGAGCTCGGCAGCCTACGAAGCGCAGCTTCTATCTCGATCTCTCAAGGAGCAATTGATAGCCTTCATACAAGACATGTCCAGAGCTTCTAAATCCGAAGCGCTGGCTCTGCTTCAAAGAGAGCAGACTGCCTACCAAGTTGATTATACCGCTGTAGATCCCGCACACCTTGCGCAGACCATGTCGGCACCGGAGCAAACTGTGCTGGAACAGTATTATGCCGAAAATTTAGACCGCTACGAGAGACCCGCCCGGGTGTCTTATGATTTTATAGCCTTCAATCCAAAGAAGCACCTAGACTGGGTGGAGCTTGCTCCAGAAGATATCGAACTGTACTACGCTGACCACCAAGAGAAGTACATGCATCCGGAACAGGCCAAGGTGAGCATGATTTTGATGGCTTACCCGGAAGGCGCAGACGATAAGGCCAAACAGGAGTTAAAAGATCGCGCCGAAGAGGTTCAAACCAGGGCGGCTACAGACCAAGATTTTGCGGAGCTGGCCAAAACCTATTCTGACGATCTGCCCACTAAGTTTGACGGCGGCCAACTGGGCTGGATTAAGCGCGGAGAGAAGGACGCCCTCCTAGACAATACAATTTTCAGCTTGGGGGGAAAAGGCGTGTCTGAACTTGTGACTTCTCCAAAAGGATTTATGATCATCAAAGTGGAAGAGTACAAACCTCGCACCCCCATCCCGCTAGATGAAGTCAGAGCTGAAATTGAAGGAAAACTACGAGCGAAAGAAGCTCCCGGGCACACCTCGGTTAGAGTTCAAAAGTATCTTGATGAGTGGCGTAAAAGCGACAAGACTCTAAAAGATTTCGCTAGTGAAAAAGCTTTGGAGAACCCTAGCACAGGCACGGAGCTTTCCAAGGACGCCGACCCCAGCCCGGCTTTAAGCGGGCTGACCGCGGAGATACTGCGGCACCCACAAGAGAGCAAACTTCTGATTGAGCAAAAACACAACACCATCTTGATTGAAGTAACCAAATTTTTGGAGGCCGATACTCCTCCACTAGCTGAAATTAAAGACCAGGTGATAGCGGATTACAAAACCGTGAAGGGGCGTGCAGCCGCACAAGAGAAGGCCAAGGAGTTAGTACAAGTGGCCACCGCGGCCCCTCTTAAAATAGCAGCCCAGACCGCCGGTCTAACAATTGAGGAAAAAAAGGATCTTAAACCGGCCGACAGCGGCACAGATCTATTTGCAAAAGAAGACGTACGACACGCTATTTTTTCCGCCTCCACAACCCCAACTCCCGCCCAAGGTCCCTTTGAACACGAAGGCAAGTACTTCGTGGTGCAGGTAACAGATCTTAAAAAACCAGAACTAAAAGAAGACACAGACGAGGTGGAGAAGTACTTAACGGAGCGATCTCAAAAGAATACCGAAGAGATCCTGAAAGCTCTTATAAACAAGGCTAAAGCCTCATCGCGTATCGACGTACAGCCAGGCTTGCTGCAGGAGTAGTTCTACCTCAACTTAGAGAGTTTATCCAAATTCAGCCGTTCAAACTGGGTAAAAAATCCAGCTAACGTCTCAATAACCGGTTTGATCCCTCCGGGCTCATCCGTCTCAATATTTAACGCCAATTCCGGATCATGCACAGAAGGACGCAGAACAACGCAACCATGAGGCACGGCGATGCGTACTCCTTCGTCCCCCCTTGGCACTACGCTCCAGCCGGGCTGAGCCGTTACAAACTCCCGCAGTCTCTCGATCACAGCTTCAGCGCACAAGCGCGCCGACTCCCCGGAAATCGGGATCCTCACGGCCACCTCCTCTTTAGGCTCAACCAGCTCCGCAGTTAAGTCCCCTAGGTTTTCTCCCCGCGCGCTCATATTGGCAGCCTCCACAATCAGCCTCACGGCCAAATAGGCGCCATCATCAAGCCAATAATTATCCTTAAGGGCGGCGTGTCCGGAGCACTCAATGGCAAGATAACAGCCGTTCGGCTGCATCTCGTGATCAAGTTCTTTTCCACGCTTGATCACGTTGTTGTATCCGCGCTTGTGCACGCAAACTTGACCGCCTAAGTTCTCGATAAACTCAATTACGTGGGGTGAGACTATCGAATCCACTACAATCCATGAACCCGGATGGTCTTTAAGCACAACAGCAGCCGCCAAGGCCACCAAGCGGTTGCCGCCCAAGCTTTGCCCATGTCTGTCCACCAACGCTACACGGTCACCATCCGTGTCAAAGATAACACCCAAATCCGCACCTACCTCCGTTACCCGCCGACAGATTGACGCCATCGCTTCCGGATCCTCCGGATTAGGTTTATGAGCCGGGAAGTTCCCATCAGGTTCTAAATACTGACTGCCTGAGACATCAGCGCCAAGAGGCGCCAGTACATCCGTGGAGAAAAAACCGCTTACACCATGGGACGCGTCTACTGCGATTTTTAGCCCTGCTAACGGAAAGCGCCGATCCGCTGAATCCTTAACCCCGTCCATAATCATGTTTCTGAGCTGTTCGGCATAGATCTTCATAAAGTCTATCTGTTGAATCTCGCCCTGAGGCGCGGCCGAACCAGACTTGAGAGTTTGAGCTGTCGTCAGCACTTCTTTAAGCTCGTCCGAAGAAAGCCCACCGCCGCGCTTAATAAACTTCATGCCGTTCATGTGAGCAGGATGATGGCTGGCAGTAACCATAATCGCGCCAGACGCATTTATCGGCTCGGTACGAGTTGTCATAAACATGGCGGGAGTGCTGGCGATATCGCAGCTATATACGCGGCAACTTCTTTCCGACAGCCCCACCGCAATGGCTCCTTGCAACGCTTCTCCCGACAATCGGGAATCCCGACCCACAGAAATAGTCAGATCGGAAAGCTGACAGTTCTCTTGCTTGGCAAGCCATATAGCAAAGGCGCAGGCCACGGTTTTTGCCACTTCGTTGGTAAGGAGAACTGGTTTGCCACCTGGATTTTCCATGGCTACCGCCCGAACATCACTACCACTTCTAAGCTGTTGATAATCAATTTGCGTTGTTTGCGGGGTATTAGAGGGCTTAAATTCAAGTCCTGACATATGCGACACTCCATGTTGACCGGGTTATTAATTGTGTAGCCTAAGTCTGCACAACCCAATATTCTGCTCTATCCCACTGCAAATTGTCCACAAAAAAACGACTCTGCCACTATGCGCCAGTTTTAAGGCGGTTAAAAGGCGTTGCCGCGCTGACTTTCATCAACCAACGCCAGCCAGAGCGCGACTTGTAGTGGAGTCTCAATCTGAATTCCACGCCGATTTATATTGGCATAAAACTCCGCGATCCCCTGCTTGGTGAGAGGCACTCTACCTCTTAGGATCCGCTCCCCTTCGTCTGCCACCCCTCCGCCAACACCGCTTAGCACTCCTCTGCACAGCACGTAAACATGACATTCTGAGGCAAAATCAGTGCTTGGCATAACCGCTAGCAACTGCGGCTGTTGGCCGGGAACCGGCATAAAACCAATCTCTTCTTCGGCTTCACGCAGACTTTCTGCTACTACTTTAGAGAGCAGATCTTTTTCTGCGACAAGCGCTGCTTCAGGTTCACTGTCCATAATCAACCCTGCCGCCGGAGCTACCACCAGAGAGCTGATAGGCGGCGCCATACGCGGCTTTGGATCGCCAAGCTCCGAAACTTCAGTTGGACGCCACTGCATCGTACTAACTAAGCTGACTTCTTTTTCGTTCTCCAACAGCGCTACACACACGACAGCTCCAACTCCACGGCAGCGACAGGCATAAATAAACTCTTCTCCATTCTGGCGCTGCGACTGCATTAATCCAAGAAAGCCGCCGGGTCCTTTATATAGGAGTTGGTCGTCGCGTCCTTGCTTCACCATAGCAGTTAATGCATCCTGCGCAATTCGATCATCGAATTTGTGCAGCCGATCTACGCGCGGCATCACACCTTCACGCCGCGCATGTTCAAAAAGTGCGGCATATACGCCTGCATCTAGCAGACCGCCCTGCCTGTATATTTCCGCTACTTTCAAATTCATCGAGGAGAACGCCACAAACTCGCATCCGCGTGGCAGCTCCGGAAACTGCCCTAAAGCGTTTACTCTCCAAAGCGCCATTTGTTGAGTTGTCATCCCGGCCGAAGGGCGGGAGAGTGATAGCAAGTCCGGTCTGTCAAGCGCCGCACCGAATCCTTCGCTGCTTTTAGGAAGTCGCCACACTGGTCGGCGGTGCACCGCTGAGTACACTTGCTCCAGGACAAAGCCCGGCTCGCTCCCTCCTCCCAGGATCAACACTCCTGAGGCTTCTTGCTTTGGTCTGAAAAAACTGTAGGGCTGGCCTTCTGGATTTACGGTTCCCCAAACGGTGATAGGCCCATCGCGCAAAAATTCGACTGAGGGAGGCTGCTGCTCCTTATAGTGCGCCTCAAATGAGCGTGATTTTTTAGGTTGGCTGCTAAACATTTATCTCTACAAAATAACTGTAAACACAGAGGAGTCCACGCCCCGGAACGAATCCAGGGCCAACAGCTCCTATATTACGCAAATAAGGGCGCAGTGCGACAGCCTGAGGTATTTTCCAACCTCCGCCCCATCCAAGACTATCTTAAATTTTAGACTCAATTGACAATCCTACCCCGACCAGGGACAATCGCCCTCTGGTTGCGCCCTCGTAGCTCAGCCGGATAGAGCACCGGTTTCCTAAACCGGGGGTCAGAGGTTCAAGTCCTCTCGAGGGTGCTCAATTCTTTTCAAAACGTTAGAGCAGCTTCTGCTCTAACGTTTTGAAAAGAATTGAGCACCGCCGAAGTCCGGCCCCGCCAGGGGACGGACGAAGGCGGGCAAGTCATCTCCGAAACGTTAGAGCAGACTTGCTCTAACGTTTCAAAAAAAATCAAGTCCGGCCCCGCCAGGGGACGGACTACGGCGGGCAAGTCATCTCCGAAACATTAGAGCAGCTTCTGCTCTAATGTTTCGAAAAGATTGAGCCCCGCCAGGGGACGGACTTGTCAGCTACTCTAAAGTCCAATAAGAAGGCACAGCTAGTAACTCCTTTAGAAGAAGGCTGCAACCCTGAAAAGAAACGTGGCCAGGATAGGATCGATGTTTTGAATTTGCAATCAAGCGGACTTGATAAAGACCCTCGCTTTCTCGACTGGATCAAGCTGCTCCAGAAGCAGCGCCCAAACGCGAAGCGCAATCTTGACCAGTTTCCTGCCACGGTTGATACCCTGCAGAAGCGAGTGGCACTACTGAAGCGTTTTGTATCTCGAGGGCCGACCCTTTTCCTCGGCGATTTTGACCTGACGGCGCTAGCCTTGGGATATCATCATCCCCGTACAGAACTGACTGTGATTGATATTGATCAAGATTTATTGAACTTCATTTCACAGGCGGCCTCTACTCATGATTTGCTGATCAACACTATTTGACATAACTTTAAAAATCCACTTCCGCGGGAATTCCGCAATTACCAGACTGTTTTCATGGATCCTCCCTATACTCCGGTAGGAATACAATACTGGTTGCAGCGAGCTCTGGAGACAACAATTGGAACCGGCCGTAATAAGAAGCGTAAATCGGAGCAGTTCTTGTCTAGGATTAGATACTTGCTGGCCTATGCTTATTCTGACACCGCTTCAGCGCGCGGCTGGGACGTTCAAAAGGTAATTGCCGATTTGGGTTTGTTGATTGATGAAAAATTCAGGTTCTTTAATCAGTACCACAAAGCTAAGCCGAGTGATCTTTACATATTGCGGCCAACGCCAAAGCTCCTAGCCTGGAAATCTCACCAATAGGAAAAGACTGAAGTTCCCCCAGTTCAGTGGACCGTATGTAATTTGAGGTATTATTAAACTGGAGCGATTGA
>JAAYZI010000322.1 GCA_012514925.1 Deltaproteobacteria bacterium
CTCGCGCGTAGCCTACTAGTTTAATTTGCCAATCTTTTGCGCGAGATATGCATATGCGACAAGGCCAATATTAGGTCGTACCAGATTGGATGACTTTACGTTTTATATAAATTTACTTTCTCTGGAGAAAGTGAAATTGATTCCACGCGCAAGCGGTTACCGGATACTTGATAACTGGTGGTCGTCGTAGCGCTTAATCAGGGTGCAGCAGCTGATTCCTCCGAAGCCAAATGAATTTTTCAGGGCATTGTTGATCTGGTGGGTTTGGGGTTGGTTGGCGCAAACGTCGAGGTCAATTTCGTTATCTAGCTCTTGGATGTTGATGGAGGGGTGAAGTTTGTTTTGTTGTATCTGTAAGAGCACGGCGATGGTCTCTACTAGCGCTGCTGACCAAGTGAGATGTCCTAACATGGATTTAGTGGAGTTTAGCTTAAGGCGGTAGGCGTGATCGCCGAAGGCTAGTTTAATGCTTTGGATTTCATGGAGGTCCCCAATTTTGGTGCTGGTAGCGTGGCAATTAATATAATCAATATCTTCTGGTTTAAGGCCGCTTGAGGAAATCAGATCCTTGATTAAAGCGGCCTGTCCGGCGCTGTCCGGAATAGGCAGGCGGTTGGCCTGGCTGGCGGCTTTGACCGCCGCAAGCTCGCCGTAAATTACGGCACCACGTTCTTTGGCGCATTCCAGCTCTTCGAGCACAAGCGCGCCCGAACCGTGCGCCGGCACAAAACCTGCGCGTCTTCGATCAAAAGGCCGGGAAACAGAGTGCGGCGTAGCCTGCAGGAGCGGGTCCGTCACAACGGCGCCCAGCAGAGTCATGGAATAAATATCGGAGGCGGTAATATCGAAGGGTGGGGCGGCGACCAGTACGCGCTTGCATTCGCCGCTTAGGATCTCACGATAAGCGTCTCTCAGTGCTAGATTGCCGCTGGCGCAGGCACCGCCCACGGTATAGGCCGGACCAGTTACGCCTAAGACATCCGAAAGGGTGGCAGCGATATTCGAATCTAGCCCTTCTATGCCGACCAAAGCACCGACTAGCGCTGGATCACGCTCGAAGCGCAGGTTGTGTGAGAGGATATAATTGTGATTGAAGTCGTGTCCCGCAACCACAATGCCATCAAGCCCGAAATTGCGGTCAGGTCCCTCTGCCAGCCCGGCTTCCAGGACGGCTTCCATAGCCGTAAGCGCCGCCATCTTGGCGGCAAAAGATGAGGAGCGAAAAATACGACGCAGCTTGAGCCAGCGCTGCTCGGAAGTCCGGCCCTTCAGAGCAGAGAGCGCTCCGTCAAAATCAAAATCGCCCAAATCGCCCCCAACTTGGCAGGCCACGCCGGTGAGATCTAGAGTGCGCCAGCGCGTAATTCCAGAGCGGCCCCGCCAGAGAGCTTCACGGAATTCCTCAAGTGAAGAGGCAATCGGATTGATTGTGCCCATTCCGGTTATGACCACGCGCGTTTTCATGCTGGATCTGTCGGCGAAGCTTCAATTCGTTGCATGATGAACTCAACCGTGCCCTCCAAGGTAGCCAGCGCTCTAGCCTCAAAGACCGGCAGGCGGATGTCCAGCTCCTGCTCTAAAATCACCAGCATCGTGGCCATATCCAAGGAGGTCGCGCCCAAGTCTTCTAAATAGCGGGAAGAAGGCGTGATGCGCTCAGGTGGTAGCCCCAGCACTTCAATCACTGCATCTCTAACTTTTTCGTACACGGCCTCGCGGCTTACATTTTCAGGCGGCATCAACAATCTCCCTGCAAGCGGCTAGTCTTGTTTTAGCTTGATCCCTGGCTCGGCACATTGCGTCCATCAGGGCGTGAATTTGAGTTTGGTCGTGAGCGGCGGTCACACTGATGCGCAGCCCTGGAAAGGATACGGCCGAGCCAAGCGCGGCATTGACGTAAAACCCCTCGGCCGTTAGGGCGTTACAAAAGAGCCCCACTTCGGCAGCGGCGTGGCGGATATTCTCCCCTTTACCTAGGGAGACCAAGATAATTGGAGTGGCGTACGACTCAACATCAAATCCGCGCGCGCGCAAAAGCTGTCTGCAAAGTCCAGCGGATTCAAGAAGACGCGTTCTACGCTCCGGTTCGTTTTGAATGATGCGTAGAGCCGCAAGTGCCCCCGCGACTACCGCCGGAGGCAGGCTGGCGCTAAAGACGAAAGCCGAAGAAACATGGCGCACATAATCTAAAACATCCTGTGCTCCCACCACAAATCCGCCGATTCCTGCGAAGGATTTAGAAAAGGTACCCACCAAAAGGTCGACCTTATCCAAAACCCCGGCAACTTCGGCGGCCCCTTGGCCGAACGTTCCCAGCGTCCCGATCCCGTGGGCATCGTCCACAAACAGGCGCGCGCCGCTTTCGGCGCAGAGTTCGCAGACCTCAGAAAGCGGGCAGAGATCACCCCCCATGCTGTAAAGGCCTTCAACCGCAATCAAGCGTCCCATTTTGGCAGGGCAGCTAGATAGTGCTTCGCGCAGTGAAGAGATGTCATTGTGACGAAATCTTCTTCTCTGGGCGTATGATAAGCGCATGCCATCCACTATGCTGGCATGGCAGTACTCATCCGCGATGATGGCATCTCCGGCGCCGGCCACTGCTGAGACCACTCCTAGATTTGCCTGAAACCCCGTGCTGAACAACAGCGCTGCGGGTTTATGAAAAAACTCAGCCAAATTCTGCTCGAGTTGCAAATGTAGAGAAGTTGTGCCGTTTAGCAGCCGCGATCCGCTGCATCCAGTGCCGTAATGCTTGGTGGCTTCAAGTGCAGCCGCGATGATGCGAGTGTCCCTCGTCAGCCCAAGATAGTCATTCGATCCAAATGAAACCAAGACTCGTCCGTTGCAGCGGACCTCATAAGGTTTAAGTGACAGATCGGGGGTGTTCTCATAAAAGAAAGGATAACCTTTCAGCGCGCGTAGCTGGGCGATGTCATGCGCTTGAGCGCTGTTAGACGCTTTTTCGAAAATATCAGTCATACCAACACGGGCCGGGAACGAAGCGCTAGAGAGTTTAATATGAGCGCTGACAAACATCAAACTCAGGCATTTTCAGTAAAATCCCAGCGGAGGCGAGTTTTAGTCTTGTTGAAAGGTTAGGCTGCTTTGGATTAGAATCCAAGCGCTAAGTATGGCCATGTCACTTCCAAAAGCACCCGTAAAAATAGAAGCGGTGGAAAGCCGTGCGGCGCTCTGTCGTTTTGTAGAGTTCCCATACCGCCTTTACCAGGGCTCGCCGTACTGGGTGGCACCGTTACGTTTGGAGCAAAAACTTACCCTTAGTCCGCGTCGAAATCCTTTCTATAAACATGGCCGTATTCAACCTTTCTTAGCTTATGATTCCAAGGGTCGAGTGGTCGGGCGTATCGCCGCTATTGAAAATCAGGCGCACCTTAAGAAGTACCACGATCAGACCGGGTTCTTCGGTTTTTTTGAGTGTGACCACACGGCGGGTGTTGCGTCGGCGCTGTTTGACGCCGCAGCAGAATGGTTAAGGGCGCAAGGGCTCAGCCGCATGCGCGGCCCATGCAGCCCCTCCATGAATGATATTTCGGGGTTGTTGGTAAAGGGGTTTGATCGCAGGCCGACTGTTTTTATGCCCTATAATCCCCCCTACTATGAGGATTACTTAAAGCAGTGCGGTTTTGAAAGAGCTATCACGACTTATGCTTACTATATCCACCGGCGTTACGCTGATTTTGAAAAGGTTGCACCCTTGTTGGCGGAGCTGCAACGTTCCTACCCTGGGCTAAAACTTGTGCGTGGAGATCTTCGTCGCTTTGCAGAGCAGGCCCAACTGATTTTTGAGATTTATAATGAAGGTTGGGAGGGCAATTGGGGACATGTGCCTATGAGTCGCGCAGAGTTTGCACAGCTTACTCGCTTGTTTAGGTTTTTGATCGATCCCAGTCTGGTTGTATTTTTGGAACTAAACGGCGAGACGATTGGGTTTTTACTGGCGCTTCCTGATTTAAATGAGATCCTCTCACATGTGCGCACGGGGCGTTTGCTACCGTGTGCCTGGTTGCCACTGCTGTTGCGCTGGAAGCTAGGCGGAATACACAGCGTGCGCGTCGCCATGGGAGGTGTCAGGTCAGCGTACCGCGGGCAGGGTTTTGCGCCGTTAATGGCGCTTCTGGTGGCGCAACAACAATGGATTGGCGCTTACGAAGCGGTGGAGTTGAGCTGGATCTTGCAGACTAATAAGTTACTGGTAGACTCTTTAGAGCGGATTGGTGCGGTGCGCGATAAGGAGTATGCGATTTTTGAAAGGCCGGTGTGAGAAGGGGATTTCCGTACACATAGCGACACTATCTGGATAAAGCTTGGCATAATGTGTACAAGGTTTAATAAGAGTTTCGGTTAACCAAGACAGTGTCTGTCATATTGAGTCCTAATTAATACACATAATATGCGCCCATGAATGTAAGACATGAACCGCTTGCAATTATCGGCATAGGGTGCCGTTTCCCAGGTGGGGCGAACGGCGCAGCTTCTTTTTGGCGCTTCTTAAAGGAGGGTCGGGACGGGATCGTAGAGGTGCCGGCGGATCGTTGGAACGCTGACGCTTATTATTCTCCGTTGGTGGATGCTCCCGGTAAGAGTGTCTGCCGCTGGGGAGGTTTTACCGAGGGACCGGAGCTTTTTGATGCGCAGTTTTTTGGAATCTCTCCCCGGGAGGCTGCCTGCATTGACCCGCAACATCGCTGGCTCCTAGAAGTCGCCTACGAGGCCTTGGAAGACGCTGGGCTTGCCATGTCTCCGCTTAGAGGGAGCCGCACCGGGGTTTTTGTGGGGATCTCGACAGAGGATTACGGCCGGATGCAGCAGGCCGGAGCGGAGGAGGGAGATCTGCACTCCGCCATCGGAGCCGCAGCCAGCATCGCCGCCAACCGTATCAGTTACTTTTTCGATCTCCGGGGACCGAGCATGGTGGTGGATACCGCGTGTTCCTCCTCTTTAACGGCGGTTTGTCTGGCTTGTCAGAGCCTGTGGCGGGGAGAGATCGATCTGGCTTTTGTGGGAGGGGCGAACGCGCTGCTTTCTCCGGAGAGCACGATTGGATTCAGTCGCGCCGGGATGCTCTCTGCCAGCGGGCGCTGCCGCGCTTTTGCGGCCGATGCAGATGGCTATGTACGCTCCGAAGGGGCGGGAGTAGTGCTGTTGCAGAGGGAGGGCGTGGCGCGCGCCGCAGGGCATAGAATTTACGCTCTAATTCGTAGCGTTGGCCTGAATGAAGACGGGCGTAGTGCTTCTTTGCCGGTACCCAGCCGCGCCGCACAGGAAGATTTGCTTAAAAGAACCTGCCGTGAGACCGGAGTCTCTCCTGGCGCGATTTGCTACGTGGAAGCGCACGGTACCGGAACTCCGGTCGGCGACCCGATTGAGGCGGGAGCGATTGGAGCAGTGATAGGACCTAATCTTGAACCTGGAGAGCGCTGCCTGATCGGATCAGTGAAGACCAATATTGGACATTTGGAATCAGCGTCCGGAATCGCAGCTTTGATTAAGACTGCTTTGATCCTGCAGCACCATGAAGTTGTGGCGAATCTACATTTCTCAAAACCATCTCCGCACATTGATTTTGAAACTCTTCGTCTTGAAGTGCCGCTTAACTCCGCACCTTTGCAGCCTCGAAGCGGCCAGCCTCTCTTGGCGCTGGCAAGTTCTTTCGGTTTTGGAGGGGCTAACGCCTGCGTGTTGTTGCAAGCAGATGAGGGTGCACCGAAAAGAGTGGGGCCGCCGACAGGTGCGCGTCGTGCTGTTGATGATCCTGTTCTGATACCGCTTTCGGCACGTTCGTCTGGAGCGCTGGTGGAGAGTGCCGCGCGCTACGCCGAGCTTTTTAACGAGGAGACAGAGCTGGATCTGGAGCTTGTGGCTGCAGCGACGGCGCTTAGAAGAAGCCATCATCCTTGGCGTGCTGCGTTCTTGGGCGCTTCACACAGCGAAATGACTGAGCGGTTGCTGAAATACAGTCAGGGCGAAAAGCCGGGTGGGGTGTTTTCAGGTAGAGCCGGGGCAGAGGGGCTGCCGCGGCTGGTGTTCGTTTTCAGCGGACAGGGCGGACATTGGTGCAAAATGGCGCTTGGCTTGTTGGGACGAGGATTGACCTTTGAGCGCTCATTGAATGAATTGGATCGTCTGATCAAGGAGCACGCGGGTTGGTCAGCGCTTGCAGAGCTTCGACGCGGCGCCTCTGAGACTCGTCTTGGACGCACCGATATATCACAGCCGCTTCTTTTTGCTTTGCAAGTTGCGCTGCTGCATCAATGGAAAAGTTGGGGGATCAATCCAGACGCGCTAATCGGCCATAGCGTTGGAGAGGTAGCGGCGGCCTATGCTGCCGGGATATTGGAGTTGGAAAGCGCGCTTAAGCTAGTGTTGCGGCGCAGTGAATTGCAACAGCGGCAAGCCGGCAAGGGAGGTATGACTGCCCTAAGGCTTTCAGCGCGTGAAGCTGCAGATTGGCTCAAACCGTTTAAAGGTCGGCTTGAGATTGCGGCGCTAAACGCCCCGTTTTTAGTCACTGTGTCGGGGGATGCTGAAGCTCTGCAGGAGCTGGAACAGGTGGCAGTTGAGAAGTCGGTATTTTTTAAGAGATTGCAGGTGGATTGCGCATTTCACAGCGCCCAGATGGATCCTCTTAAAGAAGAGTTGCTTGACTCCTTGCAAGATCTGTCTGCCGCTGATGGGGTAACGCCCTTTTATTCTACGGTTACAGGCACCCAGCTTTCAGGCCGCGAGCTTGATGCCGGTTATTGGTGGCGTAATATTAGGGCGCCGGTGCGTTTTGCAGATGCGGTTTCGGCGGCTTGCCAGACGCAGTCAACCTTTTTTCTGGAAATAGGGCCTCATGCTCTGCTCTCGCCGTCAATTGAGCAGATCCTAAGGGATGGGGAGAAGCATCGAGCGGTGGTCTGCGCCACTCTTTACCGTGATCGTCCGGAGTGGCGCTCCTTGCTGCAGGCTCTTGCGCATCTTTACTGCAGCGGTTTTGACCCCTGCTGGCAAGAGCTGTTTGGGCATGGCCACACAGAATCGACTCATCAGGTTCCGTTGCCGCGCTACCCTTGGCAGCGGGAGCGGCATTGGCGTGAATCTTCACTTTCGCGCCGCCACCGCTTTTTGGAGAAGCTTCATCCTTTGCTTGGGCATAAGGTTTTTTGCGCACAATCGGTGTGGGAGTCTTTTCATCATCTCAAAGCTCTGCCGTACCTATCCGATCACCGCGTGCAAGGAAGTGTAATTATGCCGGCGGCGGCCATGGTTGAGCTGGGCTTGGCGGCAGCGCATCAGTTGCGCCCTGCTACGTTTCATACCTTGGAGAACCTTGAATTTTTACAACCAATCCCTTTTTCTTCTCAGGGTCACGTCCGCACTCAATTAGCGATCCAGCCTGACGATGGCACATGCCTTCTCAGCGCGCAGCATGGCGATACTGACAATCAGTGGTATGCGGCGGCGCGTTGGGAGATCGGGGAGGGGCGTCCCGCACGGGTAAATGTTGATTTAAACTCCATACAGGAGCGCTTTTTTGCGCCTCAAGCCGCAGTAGAGATTGGTGCCGCGCAGTTTTACGAAGAAACCTCAAAAGGTGGTTTTGATTTCGGTCCAGCCTTTCAGGGGGTTCGCAGGGTGTGGTTGGCCCCCTCTGAGGCTTTGGGGGAAATATCCCTGCCGGAGCTGGTTCAGGGTGAGATAGGAGCTTATTTTTTGCATCCTGCGGCGCTGGACGCTTGTATGCAAGCAGCAGGAGCGCTCCTTACTATTTCGGATGCCCTAGCTGGGAGTGTCTGCTACGTGCCGATTAGGATGCGGCGAGTGCGATTTTACTCTTATCTGAGCGCCTGCCTCTGGGTGCACGCGCTGGCGCAAAGCCGGGGCGGACAACGAGTGCTGGGTGACTTCAGGATCTATGATCAAGACGGAGTGTTGGCGGCTGAAGTTGAAGGCTTTGAGCTGCAACAGATTCGGATCTCTTCCTCCGAAACGCGGACGCGGGAGATGTGCTATTTTCCTGAGTGGCAAGAACAACCCCGCCCGATCCAGACAGAGGTCCCATCTCTTAGTTCGCCGTTGTACCAGCCGGGAGTGTGGCTGATTTTTACGGACCGTCAGGGAGTAGGGGAGCGCCTGGCGGAATTACTTGAGACTCAGAATGATCGCTGTGTGCGAATTGATCGGGGGGATCTCTTCAAGATGTTAGGAGAGGACCATTTCCAAGTGCCACCCCAGGATCCGAGCGGATTTGCGGATCTTTTTGATCACATTCAGGTCCGGCATTTTAAAGGCATCCTCTACGGTTGGGGGGATTCGGCTGATAGCGACTCGTCTTTGGGGCTTCTCCATCTTACACAGAGCATGCTTGGAACAGAGTCGCAAGTTGCGACCAGGCTGTGGGTGTTGGCGCCGACGTACACCCTTGCGGCAGCGGCTTTATGGGGGCTGGGGCGGGCTGTCCAGAATGAACTCCCGAACCTGCCTCTTACAGTGCTTGAGCTGGAGAGAGGGAGCGCCAGGGAGACGGCTTCGCAGATATTTGAAGAGCTTTTTAGCGGGGCTGCTGAAAGTGAGATCTCTTTAGTGGGAGGCCATCGCAGGGTGCGCCGTTTAGTGATGAAATCACTAGAGACCCTTCCGCCGAGATTTGAACAGATCTCTTCCTCCGATCCCGGCGTTGGCGCGGCTTTGGAGACTCTCCGGCCGGGGATGCTTAGTAAACTGGCGCTTCGCCGTTTAGGTAGGCAGGCTCCGGCTGCGAATGAGGTCGAAATTAAAATTGCGGCGGCCGGACTTAACTTTAGGGATGTGCTTAAAGCGTTGGGACTTTATCCAGCCGACGCTGAAGACACGGGATGGTTTGGCGATGAATGCGCTGGATATGTGAGCGCGTTTGGAAGTGATGTTCAAGGTTATCAGGTCGGAGACGAGGTACTGGCACTTGGTCGAGGTTGTATGGGTACGCATGTACTTACCCCCTGTCAACTGGTGGCTCACAAACCGTCTGATATGAGTATGGCCGAAGCGGCTGCGTTGCCGGTAGCTTTCCTGACAGCTTGGTGGGCGTTGGAACGGATTGGCAGGTTGCAACCTGGAGAGAGCGTGTTGGTGCATGCCGCGGCCGGGGGGGTCGGCCAAGCGGCGGTTCAGGTGGCCCAGCTACTAGGAGCCGAAGTATACGCCAGCGCGGGGAATGAGCGGAAACGCGCCTATCTTAGAGAAATGGGAGTGAAAGCAGTTGTAGATTCACGCTCGCTTTCATTCGCCGAGGATATTATGGAGCTTACGGATGGGCGCGGAGTGGATGTAGTGCTGAACTCCTTGGCGGGCGAATTTATCACCAAGAGCTTAAGCGTTTTGGCTTCCGGCGGACGGTTTCTAGAGCTTGGTAAAAGAGATATTTATCAGAACCGCCGACTTGGGTTAGGCCTCTTCAAGCGTAATATTTCTTTCTCCGCTATTGACCTGGCGGCTATGATCGGATCTGGCGGGAAACAGGTCGCACCTCATTTAGCGCGCTTATTGGAGCTTTTTAAAGAGAAGCGGCTAAGGCCTCTGCCGTGCAGCTTATTTCCGGCAGAGAAGGCAAGCGAAGCTTTCAGACACATGTCTCAAGCTAAACATATCGGTAAAATCGTGTTAGATTTCAGCGCGCAGAATTTTAGGGTGCTGCCTCTTTCAAAAGAAGCGCCAGAGTTCAGAAAGGATCGATCTTTTCTGATTAGTGGCGGGTTGGGAGGTTTTGGGTTGGAGAGCGCTCGCTGGCTGGCTAACCGCGGCGCAGGTTGCCTGGTGCTGATAAGTCGCAGTGGCGCGCCCATGGAAGAGAGTGGAGAGCGTATTCTGCAAGAGCTTAAGGATGCCGGTACGCGTGTAGTCATTAAGCGCGCGGATGTGGCAGAACGTGAAGAGCTGGCGCGCGTGCTGGAGGAGGTGAGGCGAGAACTACCACCTCTACAGGGCGTGCTGCATGCGGCGGCTGTCCTTGAAGACGTGCCGCTGAGGAAGCAGGACGCGGGGAGCTTCTTACGGGTTTGCCGCCCCAAGATCAGGGGTGCATGGAATTTGCACGAACTCACAAAAGACCTGCCCCTTGAATTTTTTATTCTTTACTCATCGATTTCAGCATGGTTAGGAATGACGGGACAGAGCAGTTATGCCGCCGCCAATTCGTATCTGGATGCCTTGGCGCACTATCGACGTAATCTCGGGCTGCCTGCGCTTAGCGTCAATTGGAGTGGTATCACGGGAACGGGGGTACTGTCGCGTAACGCCAGGACTTGCGAGTTTATGCAGAAGGAATTTGGCTTGACTTTAGATAGCTTGGAGCAAGCCTTCGGCCGCCTGGGCGAATTTCTGCAGCGGGATCTCGTTCAGGCAGGAGGATTTGATCTGGATTGGCGGAAGGCCCGTGGATACCTGGCCCCGGCGCTTAGAAACGGTCTCTTTGGCGGAATATTGCAGGGGCAGCAGCCGGACAAGGCGCAGGTTTCGGCTGGTGCCGCTGCGGTCTTGGCTGCTTTAGAAGGCTCTTCTACAGAGGAGTTACGCGCGCTCATGCTTGAATATCTCAAACACGAAGTGGCCAAGGTTTTGGCGGCTGAAAGCGCGGATTTGGATTGCGATCTGCCCCTGGCGGAGATTGGCATGGATTCTTTGATGGCCTTTCAACTGAAGGTTCAACTCGACGCTGAACTCGGTCTTAATCTAGAGCCTGGCCGTTTTGCCACGGTGCCGTCATTGCGGGAGCTCTCGGAATCTTTGCTTGAGGCTTTAAAAAACCGGGAAAGAAGAGGGTGCTGACGCTCGTTACGGGGGGTACAGGGTTTATCGGCAATCGTCTAGTTTGGGAGCTGGCACGCACAGGCGCGCGAGTACGAGTATTGGTCCGGTCTGCGAGCCTGTCGACTTTAGAGACTTCCTTCCCGGCCGAGGTCGAGGTGGTATGTGGTGATATTCTGAACCGGCCTTCCTTGCAGCAGGCCATGCAAGGTTGTTCGCGGGTGTTTCATCTAGCTGCTTACGCAAAGAACTGGTCACACAGACGGGAACTCTATTTTGAGGTGAATTTGCAGGGCTTAAGCAATGTGCTTGAGACGGCGCGTGCAGCTGGGGTGGGGCGGGTGGTTTGGAGTTCAAGCGACCTAACCCTAGGCCCCAGTCTTCACGGCAAGACCTGCGACGAATCTTCCAGCCGGGCACTTCAGGCCTGTTTTAGCGCCTACGAAGAGAGCAAGCTTGCCGCCGAAAAGGAGGTCGCCCGGCAGCATCCAAGTGGCCTCGAGATCGTAACGGTGCTTCCTACACGAGTTTTCGGTCCTGGTTTGTTAACGGAGGGAAACAGCGTCACCAGGATTATGGAGCTTTATCTGCGCGGAAGGTTCCCCGTGCTTTTAGGCGGGGGGAAACCGGTCGGCAATTGGGTTTTAGTAGATGACGTTGTGAGAGGGTTGATCCAGGCGGCCGAACGTGGCAGAGCCGGAGAACGTTATATCTTAGGGGGAGAGAACTCTTCCTTGAGGGAGTTTTTTCAACTGTGGGCGGAGATCTCTGGGTGTCGACGCATGCAGTTTCCCGTTTCTGGCCCGGTCGCCTTGACTTTTGCTTATCTGCAGGAGTTACGGGCGCGCTGGTTCGGAGTGTATCCTCAGATTACACCCGCCTGGGTGCGTTGTTTTCTCTGTGATTATATCAGGAGCAGCGCTAAGGCTGAGAAAGAATTAGGCTACCATTTTACGTCCCTCGCGGAGGGGATGCGGCGCACTTATACATTCCTGCAGGCACGCTGATGGAACAGGCTAGGTTTCGATAAGTCTCCCGTCTAAGATCTGAACGACTCGGCCCATCCGGGAGGAGATCTCCGGATTGTGGGTTACCACTACCAGTGTTTTGCCAACTGCTGCTCGTAGCAATCGTTCCACCACCACCTCTCCATTGGCAGAATCTAAACTTCCGGTAGGTTCGTCCGCTAGGATAAGTTGCGGGTCGTTTATAAGCGCGCGCGCCAACGCCGCACGCTGTCTTTCGCCGTTTGAAAGTTTAGCCGGGAGGAAATCGGCGCGATCCGCTAAACCTAAACGATCAAGCAACTCCCTGCTTTTAGCACGGGCCTCTTTCAGTGGTACTCTAGCAGGCCGCAGCGGCGCCATAACATTTTCTTCCAAATTCAAGTGCGGCAGCAGATGATGCTGTTGGAATACAAATCCAATCTTCTCGTTTCTGAGCCTGGCCAAGGGAGCGTCTGGAGTGATTGCGCTCCCCATAATCTTGACTTCGCCGCTACTTGGAAAATCAAGAGCGCCCATCAGGCCCAGCAGCGTGGACTTTCCGCTGCCGCTGGGACCGGTTACAGCCACAGTTTCACCGCGGTAGATTTTTAAACTAACACGCTCCAGGGCGCGCACCCGCCCCTCTTCAAAAAAGCGGCTTACATTTTGGAAATCAACGATTACATCATTCATAGCGCAGCGCCTCCAAGGGTGATATGCGCAGTGCTTTCCAGGCTGGCCAAGTCGCCCCGATTACTCCTACTGAGACGGTTAGGACCGCGGCTTTAATCCAAAGAGCGGGAGGATAAAGGGCGTTGACGATGCCGATATCTACCGAAGAGATCAGCAGTTCGGTGCCAGCCCATCCCAGCCAGGCTCCCAAAAATCCACCTGCCAGCGCTAACAAAAAGGCTTCAGAGACGATCATTTTGACGATCATTCCAGCGGGCCATCCAATCGCTCGCAGGATTCCGATCTCACGGGTGCGTTCATGTATTGACATCATCATGACATTCAAGATTCCCAAAGTGGCGATGCAGAGCGCAATAATTGAAAGCCCATTCGCAAAATTCTGAAAGAGGGCGGCGTGCCGGAAATGGTCCAATATTTTAGCGGATTCAAGCGCCTCGAGTTCTGTATGGTCGGCATTGATCTTGTCAATCACGGTAGTAAGATCCGTTTTGGGAGAATGGAGATCTAGCGCCACCAGGTTTAGTTTTGCATTGCTGAAGATACGGCGGAACTCTTGAATCGAGTAAATTGCGGCACCGTCTAGTAAGCGAATACCGGTTTTAAAGATGCCGACGATGCTGAACTGGGTGTGGCTGAGTAGTAAACGGTCTCCCACTTTCAGATTCATTTGATGGGCTGCGTCCGCTCCCAAAATCAACTCCGGCATACCCGTAGAAAAATAATTCCCGGCCACTAGTTTATGTCTTTTAAGCAGTGCGCTTCCGCTGGGAAGGGCAAAGACTAGAAAGTAGCGCATTTTATCGGGATCATTTTGAGCTGCGGTCCCCAAACGGGGCACTTTGGTAAGGTAGCTCACCACTGGATAGGCAGCCTTGACTTCCGGCAGCTCGCGCAACTTAGAAATAGTGTCAAAGGGCAGCTGGCTAAAGAGCGGATCCAACACGCCAGTGGCCTGCACCATGACGTCTCCGCGGTAATCTGTGGCCAGACGTTTTAATTGCAGCAACATACCTTCAGTTACTGCGCTTAGTGCAACCAAAGCGGCAATAGCCAAGGCTACCCCGAACAGCGCGAAAAGGGTTCTGAGCTTTCTGCGAAGGAGGTTCTTAAACATCATAAGTCGGCGAAATTTTCAGTGTAAGTTAGAATTTGATGTAACCGTCTGCATGAATATTACTTTCTCCGGAGAAAGTGAAGTTAACTCCGCGCCGAAGTGAAATTTTACCGCCCATGCTGAAAACAAAATTGCGTAATCAATTCCACGCGTATTTTCTTCACATGATAATCGCACTGACAACACGGTGTAATCACCTAATTTAATATTCACGTGAACGGATACCGGATACCGAATCCTGACTTGTGTAGATAAATCCCTATTTCGCGAAGGTGTTTGTGATGGTAGGGTGTGAGGCGGTGTTCGGATCTTCCGAAGGGGATTAATGTTATTAGAGACTTAGGCAGATAGGAGAGGCATTATGAGTAGCTTAACAGTCGGCTTTCGGATGCCTGCTATTAAAGCAGGTATGGTTGTGGTTTTGGCGTTGGGTTTTATTTCGCTCTTCCCGCTTTCGGTAACGGCTGAGAGCGGATCTGCCGCCGATGGAATTGTGGCTGAAGGGATAGCTTCGCAGTATCAAAGAGCCGCGATAAAAAACAAGAAGAAGAGGACGTTCACCTTGGGAGTTCCAGCGCGAACAACGCCCAAACAAGAGCTGGCAGATACCCGCGCTTTTATTCCGAGGATTATCGCCAAAGTGGAAGAAATCAGCGCGAAGTACGCCACCGATTGGGTGCAGAGAAAGGGGATGGTGCCTAAAGTTTATTCCCAAGCAACGGCCGACCGGATTAACCGCAGGGACAATCTTGTTAAAAATAGACTTTTAAAGGCTCTCGGTGCATATGATCGCGCTCTAGCTAGGCTGAGCAACGGTAAGAAACTCAAAAGGAGAAAAGCTTTCGTTCCGGCTCTGCCGTTTGGCAAACCTTTTAAGAAGCTGCCAAAACGAACTAACCTAGAAGCCCTTCGGCTCACTCGCATCATGTTGGGGCAGATGGAGTCTTACAATTACCGTCTCATGGAAGCCCTGGAGGGGCTCCTCACAGACACGGGCAAAAAGTCCCGCTCGTTGCTGTCGAACGCTGCGATTAAGACATTGCTGACCGCATTAGAAAGGGATCTAAATAACGGCATCAAGAAGCAGGCCTCTCGGGTAGGAAGCTTCCGCTACTCGACAAAAGGTATATCGGGATGGAGCGCCAAAGACGTGGCAGATAACGCCGATAACAAGGTGTATAAGGGCTCCGGTTTGGAGGTATATCTCGGAATAGAGTTGGATTTGGAGGTGGGAGCTACGCTGCAAGGTAACCAATTGGTCCTTAATTTCAAGCAACGTGACCGCGACTTTGTGGTTAGAGATTGTATCGCTAGAACTACCCTGCAGCCGGGAAAAGCTGCAGTTTTTGAAGGCCCCTTAGAAGCAGGAAAAGAGGCGTTTCTTTCCTGCGGCAAGATCAATGGCCGCATCGACACCAAAGGGCGTATCAGCGGCAAGGTATACGACTTTCCCCCTCCGGGGTGGTGGGGAATGGATTACATAGACTTCGAAGGGCTTATAAACAAGGACGGGACTGTTCGCTTTACCAGCCGGACCGCGCTGCGTGAGGGAGTGGAAGACGAGGGCGGACAGATTCACGGCGAAGCTGAGCTCTCCCGTTAGAACGTAGCTTTTAAGTTATAATTTACCCTCCTCCCAGCGGCTAATTCGTCGTGCTGCTGGGGGGAGTTTGCAAGTTTTGTTTTTTGGAATGACACCGCGGGGTCATTTTTACTTTCTTTGGAGAAAGTAAGCGCTCGTTTCCCTATATTTTCAGATTACCAGCGACACGGACTAGTCAAGTCTTAAGCAGAAATAAATCCAGCGCAAATCCCAATAAGCTATGTTGCAGCCATGAGGAGATGATTGAATGGGTGTGCAGGCGCAACATTCCCCAAAGCAGCCCCGCCGCCGCAGCTCCCAAAAACTCTAGGGGAGGATCGCCTAGATGGGCTAGGGTGGAGGCACCGGTTTGAATCAGAACACCCACAACAGGAGTGCTCCAAGCAGCGATCTTTGTCTGCAGGAAACCCCGGAAAAAAAACTCCCATCCTGCGCAAAAAAGAATCCGGCAAAACAATAGGAGCAGCAGCAATAGTGCGCTAGCTGAAGTATTACAGCCATGCAGAGCATAAGCATTTGATACGTGTGTATCTTGGGAACCTATATAAGCAGACAGTACCATAAACGGTGTAAATATCAGTAAAGACCTGGCGGTCTGCAGCCGGTCTCCGAACGTGATGCCATATTTAGCGAGATCTTCTTTTAAACCTAGCTTGATAATTAACGCTGGCAGCACGCCTAAACATAGAAACACCAAGAGGGAGGTGCAGCAGCGTGCTGCCAGAGGGGCGCACGCTAAAAACGTGAGAGCAGGTTGCTGGACTGGCTCGAAAATCAATGTCTAACCTCACTCGTAACGTAGGGCGTCGATGGGGCTTAGAACCGCAGCTTTGCGGGCTGGATACAAACCAAAGATAATTCCCACTGCTGCTGAGAAGAAGAACGCCAGCGCCACTGATGCAGGCGATACCGAAGTCGTCCATCCGGCTAAGTTAGTGAGCAGCCAGGTGGCGCCGCAGCCCAATAAAATCCCTAGCGCCCCTCCAGTGACGCTAACCACGACTGCCTCAGCTAAGAACTGCAACATTAAATCGCGTCGACGCGCTCCCAGAGCCTTACGCAGCCCAATCTCGCGGGTGCGCTCCGTCACAGAGACCAGCATGATGTTCATTATCCCAATCCCGCCGACTAGCAGCGAGATAGCGGCAATAGATGCTAAAAGAAACCCCATAGTACGGCTGCTTCCCGAAACGGCTTCTTGAATCTCAGCCATGCTACGCACTTCAAAAGCGTCTTCCTGTTGGGAAAGAGGCACTCGGTGGCGGCTAATCATAAGATCTTGCACGGCTTGGCGGGTTTGCTCCACAGCTTCAGCCGATACAGCCTCAATATCAATTGAGTCGACATAGTCTTTACCGAGCAGACGGCGCATGGCCGTCTTGAGGGGTACAATAATAATGTCATCCTGATCTCGCCAGCCAGTCGCGCCTCTTTCCGGTAAAACGCCGATCACTTGGAAACTGCCCTTGTTGATCTTGATTGTTTCCCCGATTGGGTTGGCATCTCCAAAGAGTTGCCGCAAAACGGTCGTGCCGATCACAGCCACCCTGCGGCGGCTACGATTTTCATCTTCAGTTAAAAACCGTCCGATTAAAGGCAACGCCGATCTAATCCTAGCATAAGACGGCTCTGTGCCCAGAATTTCGGTAGACCAGTTGTTGCGTGCGTATGAAACCTGTCCTCGTCCGTTGACCGAAGCACAAACTTCTTTTACACCGGGAACGCCTTTACGGATGCGTGTCGCGTCATCTTCGCTTAGACGGGTCACCGCTCCGGTTTCCAGTACGACGCCGTGGCGGCGGAAGGCGCCTGAACGCAACACCAGCAAATTAGACCCAAGTCCAGCTAGTTGTTTACGGATAGATTCCTGCGCGCCATGCCCCAGCGCCAGCATTGCCACCACCGATCCGACGCCTATCAGTATGCCAAGAGCGGAAAGGGCGCTCCTGATCTTGTTGGCACAAAGCGCTTTAAGGCCCTCACGCACATACTGAAAAAGATCAAATATGCCCGAGCTGCCGCGGCGTGGAGGATGTTCCGGCTGGGAGGGCCGCGACACGGTCGGTGGCGCTCTTAGACGTTGATCACTTTGTATGACACCATCTCTTAGCCTGATGATACGCGCCGCGTGCGCTGCGATTTCCTCCTCGTGGGTGACTATGACCAATGTAATACCTTGAGCATTGAGCTTCTTTAGCAGCTCCACGATCTCGACTGCAGCCGCTGAATCAAGGTTTCCGGTGGGTTCATCTGCCAGAATAACACTGGGCTGATTAATTAAAGCGCGGGCGATTGCAACTCGTTGTTGCTGACCGCCTGAAAGTTGATTAGGGCGATGAAGCAAACGTTCCCCCAGGCCTACACGTTCTAACAAGTTTTGTGCTCCGGATCTGTCGAAGCGGTGCCCGGCATAAAGCAGGGGAAGCTCCACATTCTCCAATGCGCTCACGCGTGGCAAGAGATTGAACTGTTGAAAGACGAAGCCAATGCGGTTGCTACGGAGCTTGGCCAGCTCGTTTTCATTGAGTCCGGAAATCTCATCGCCGAAGAGGCGGTAGGAACCCTGATCCGGCGTATCCAACAACCCCAGCAGATGCAGTAAAGTGGACTTACCCGAACCGGAAGGACCCATAATAGCCACAAAATCTCCGCTTTCAATTGAGAGCGATACGCCGCGCAGGGCGCGCACCGGCGCGCCGCCCAGCAGGTAGGTTTTGTGCACATCTTTCAGCTCAATCACGGTCTACTTTATTTACGCTTACGTCCAAACGGCATGAAAGGATTAACCGGCCCTTCGTCAGCGGCTTTAGTTTCGGCTATCAGCACCTTGGCACCTTCCTCTAGGCCTGACACTATTTCGACATTTTTTCCGTCACTCAATCCGATACGCACGCTTGTTTCTTCAGGAAACATTTTCCCTTTTTGGTTTTGGGCATTTGCCGGTGTTAATACATACGGCCCCGACTTACCCGCCTTAATCGCTTCCGATGGCAGCAAGAGCACCGCAGCTTTTGCATCAACTGCAAAGTTGACGTTGGCGGTCATGCCGCTACGCATAAACGCAGAGGGATGGTCCGGCAAGACATCCACAACATAAGTTGTGACGTTATTAACAGTGGTGGCTTCATAGGCGATCTCGGTCACTACACCTGGGATGGTCTTGTCGGGGTAGGCGTCCAAGGTAATAACGGCAGTTTGCTTGAGTTTGATCTGAGCAATATCAGTTTCATCGACTTGAGCTTTGACTACTAGGTGGTCGGACATTACAAAAACCGCATCCTGATTGCTAAAAGTCTGGCCCGGCTCGACGTTACGCACGATCAACATGCCGTCAATTGGCGCCATGACGGGAGTAGCCTTATAGAAACTCTCCCAGCGTTTAACTTCGTCGCCACCCCGGGCATGCGCGGCATCAAGCAGTGCCGCGCGTTCGGTTGAGCTAATCCATGCCAAAATCTGTCCGCGCTTGATTTCATCGCCTACGTCTACGAGTACCTGTTCAACCCTGCCCGAAATGGGTGGTTTGATTTCAAGACGGTTTTGCGGCTCCACCACCCCGGAACTCAGCACATCGACATCGATATCTCCGCGGACAACTCTGACTTCGCGGTAAGTATCGTCTGTTTGGGCGTGGCTATTGCCGCAAATAACAATCCCTTCTAACGGCAACACCGCTGCAATCAACCACCCGTGCATCCATCCGCATCTTTTTCTCACGGAAATACCCCCTTGCCTTGTGACTGTTCCCAAGCCGCTCCCGCCACAATGCGGTTGTACTCGCTTTGCAGCAACATTTTTTGCCTGGAAATCATGTCGTTTTCGATAATATCCCAATCTTCGAAAGAAAGTAGACCGTTGTTATACTTAGCCCTGGCGATTTCAGCACGTACCCTTGCGGCCTCCACATATTCGCGATCAACCGCAACTTTAGCTATGGCCTCAAGGTAATCGGCATGGGTCTGCCGCAGTGTCAGCAGGAGCGATCTATCCACGCTTTTACGATCAGATCCGGCCGCCAGGACTTCTTGCAATGCGCTCTTGCTGCCATAATAGTTGCTGCCACCGGTAAAAAGCGGCATGCGCAGCGTTAGGCCAGTTTGCCAGCGGTTACGACCATCGTCGCCTCCGCCGTGCAGATTCTCGCGCGCAAGCTGGCCGGTCAAATCTAGCGAGGGATAAAACTTCGATTTAGCGGTCTTCAAGGCGGCATCAGCCGCCAGCTGCCTGGCCCAGGCGCGTCGCTCCTCCGGCGCGGATTTCATCAAGCTTTCGAAGTCAGGGTTGCTCTCCGGAACGTCAAGTGGCACGGCTCCACTAATTTGGAGATCGTCGCCGTGACTACGGCCCAAAACCTTCGCAAGTTGTTGCTGGGAGACTCGAATATCATTTCCGGCCTGCAACTCATCAAAGCGCGCTTCACTTAGGACTGCGTGTGCGCGCAAATGCGAACCTTTGTTCTCGTTGCCGCTCTCATAACGTAACTCTACCAGTTTGTAATTTTCGTCCCGGCGCTTGATAATCTCCTTAGCCAGCTGCATGTAATTCCGGCTGTACTGAAGCGCCCCGAAAGCAACGCGCAAATCGGCGCTTACCTGAGCTTTGACGATCTCTAAGTCAGCCGAGCTGATCTTGCGGTCAGCTTCAGCTTGTTCCACAGCAGCTTCGGTTTGAAAACCCGCAAAAAGGTTTTGAGTAAGCCCGATCGCGGCGGTTGAGCGAGTTTTATTTGAAGAGCTCCCGATAAGATTGCTGTCTCCGCCGTCTAGCCCCTGAATCCCGCCGGAATTTCCGCGGTTGATACCTAAATCGCCCGAGAGTTGCGGAAGATACCCGCTGTGGGCGGCGCTCTTACGATAATCACTGGCGCGCAGTTTGTACGACGCGGCGCGCAGGTCAGAGTTGTTCTCCGCGGCGTCCATGACGCAGTCTTCAAAAGAAAGTGGGGCCTGTGCCCCGGCCCCAGCCACAAATGCCAGCAAGCAACAGCATTGACAGAGTAAATTCCTCATTGCGTATGTCTATAACACTGCTGCCGACAGCGCAAATACTAACTTAACTCAAGTCTTCCGCCTAAAATGTCGATATTGTAAGCATGCAAGACCAAGCAACTAAGGCCTCCTCCCCTTATGAGATCCAATCCTCTCCCCAAAAGTTTAGGGAGCGGCCGCTTAAATTTCTACATGATGTCACGTTACAGTGCACGGTTGAGTTCGGGCGGACGAATTTTACGATTCGCCGCTTCTTAGGGCTTGTGCCCGGCTCTATATTAGAGCTGGACAAGTTACAAGACGAGCCGATGGATCTGCGCGTAAACGGTAAGCTTATGGCACGAGGAGAGGTTGTGGTGATTAACGACCGTTTTGGGCTGAGACTCACTGAGATTTGTTCCGACGCTGAATGAAATCCCTTTTTGAGCGGATGACAGAGCCTTTCTTAGGTGCTAATATTCGCTTCGCTTACATGAATACTAAGTTAGGGGACGATAATCTGTTACCAGTGTAAAGAGTACCAACATTGGTATTACATATCTTAGAGAGGTGGGTGTGATCCTTTTAGCAAATATCTTAATAGCAATCGCGCACGTGCTGGATGCGATCATGTCTTTGATTTTTATTCTTGTGATTGCGCGTGTGATTATCTCATGGGTCAATGCCGATCCTTCCAATATGCTGGTGCGCGTCATTATATCTTCGACGGACCCTCTCCTTTTAGCAGTGCGTAACAAATTACCTCTGAACGCGGGAGGGTTGGATTTCTCACCGATTGTGGTCTTGCTTGGAATTTATGTAGTGCGGGTGGTGATAGCGCAATCGCTGCATGAATATGCTTTGCAGTTGAAGAGTTCGGTGATGCAAGTTATGCCCCTAGCTTTTTAGCGCCTCTTCAAATACATTATGAAATCCGTAGAACGTCCTTTTTTGAAGGTTCAAGATCAGCTATGCACTTTGCATGTGCAAGTTGTACCGCGCGCTAAAAAAAGTAAGATCTGCGGCATTCATGCAGACAAACTCAAAATTGCCGTGGCGGCTCCTGCGCTGGAGGGAAGGGCCAACCAGGAACTAGTTAAGTTCTTGGCGAAACTGCTGGATTGCGCAAAGAGCAAGATCAAGGTGCAAAAGGGCGAACACTCGCGAGATAAGGTTATTTCTGTGGAAGGAGTGGATTTAGAGCTGCTACTTGGTATACTTGACGAAGCACTTAGCAGTGATTAACAGATATGCAGGAGCACACTCTCGGTGTAGTTGGGAACTCACCATTTTTTGAGGTTAAGTGTTTAGAATTATTAAGACGTATTAAAGGGTTTATGCCTATCTATGAGTACCAGTGCCCAGAATGTGGGCGTTTTGAGGTGATGCAAAAGATAAATGACGCTCCTTTGGCTGAGTGTCCTACATGCATGGGCGCCGGGAAGCGCTCTGCCGTGAAGCGTTTAGTATCTCTTTCAGCTTTCCACTTAAAGGGCACAGGTTGGTATAAAACCGATTATTGCGCAAAAGATTCGAACGGAAAGAGTGCATCCGGGCATGCCCATAAGGTAGAAGTCTCGAAGGAAGGAGCCAAGGAGCAGCAAAGTGAAGACCCATCCGGCAGCTCGAAAGAGGGAAACTCTCCCCCGCTTACAAAAGTCGGCGAAGGCGCAAAGGATGGTGGAGTTACAGCTTCAAAAAATTCAGCTCCGGCTTAGCGACTCTTCCCGTTTTAATTTTTCCAGGATCTTCTCTAGCGCTGTTCGGGTAAAGAGTTTTCGCTCAGCCAAAGCTTCGATCTGGTCCAAAATTTTTAACAGATTGTTGCTGGAGGCTCGTCCGCCGACCTGGTTGGTTTCAAAACCGGTAATGTTTAGCAGGGTAGCCAGAGTCATGAAGCAGATTCTTAAGATCTGCTTGGTGCCCTCAGACTTCTCAAGCGATTTAAGAGCCAAGAGTAAAACGTGGAAAGTCTCTCCGGCTTCCTGGCCCTGTTCGGGAAGGAGTAAGTCGAACGCCTCCAAGATTGTTGAGGCGGAGCTGAGCCGGTCCAAGTCTGAGCGTATATTTGGAAAGGAGCTGATTGGATTGAAAGCTGTCAGAGTCGCAAGCGTGCCGCGGCCCTGCTTGGTCTCGAAGGTACCGTAATCCAGCACATCCATTTTTGTTCCAAAGCGCCGTTTGCTCTTTCTGGCGTGCGGAGCAAAAATGGCCAACTTACCATGAAGATCGGTTACGACCCTAATCACCAAATCACTTTCGCCGCTGGGGTGCGTTTTAACAATAATGCCCTCCATTAGGGCAGAATACGAAACCCCTGCAGGGTTGTAAAAGAGCTATTTAGTGATTATAACTGCTCCGGTCGCTTTTTCTCACAAGAGTGAGAAAAGGTTAGCTAAGCTCGCTCCTTAGAGCTGAATTGTAAAAACATTACTGTTTAAAACACTGCGAAAGTGAGTAAGAAAACAAAAATCAAGATAAAATCGCCTGACGACACTGAGTGCGCAGAGCGCGCACAGGAGGAGGTTGGGGCTGAACCTGCGGATGAAAACGGGGGAAACGGCACCTCTTCTGACTCCATGGAATGTGAACATAACGCGACTGCGCGCGACGCTGATTTCTCCACTCTTGATGAAGACCAGGAGGATAACAACGCCGTGTGCGAAAAGTCAGATGAAAAGCTAAAAGCAGAGCTTCGCGATTATAAAGATCGTTATCTGAGAGCGTTGGCGGATCTGGAGAATTATAGGAAGCGCGCCCTAAAAGAGCGAAGCGAGCTTTTAAAATACCAGGGCGAGAAGATCCTGTTTGACATGGTAGAGGTTTTGGATAATTTGGAAAGAGCGCTAGATCACGCGGACGCCGACCCGCATCATCTAAAAAGTGGGTTGGAGATGGTGTTCCGCCAGTTTAAGGATGCACTTGAAAAGTGGCAGGTTAAGGGGGAGTCAGCAGTAGGGACCCCTTTTGATCCGAGCAAGCAACACGCACTTAGCAAAGTACCTTCTCCTGACGCCGCGCCAGGCACCGTGATTAATGAGTTGAAAAAGGCATATTTTTATAAGGATCGGTTGCTTAGGGCAGGAGAGGTAGTGGTGGCTGGTGAGATGCCGGGTCAAGAGCTTGATCAAACACTTCATGAATCTGAGCAGGAAACTCATGGAGAATCGACTGAAATAACTCCAGAAATGCCGGATGGTCAGGGTCCGGAGGATGAAAATTAGGGGGCTTGGGCGGTTATGGGCGGAGTGCAAAAATAAATTCTGGGAGGCACTTGATAAATTAAGCTTTGATGTTTAGCTAAGAAGGGGATTAACCCTGTAGGCACGGAATAGACTGGGCCGCATAAGTCTTGGTTTTTACTGTTTATTTTTTATTGGACAATTTTATTAGGCGGTTGGAGTTTGAACGAGCTCCGCAGCACTGCCTTTAACGGAGTGTAGGATGGCAAAGACGATTGGAATCGATTTAGGTACGACTAATTCATGTGTGGCGGTGATGGAGGGAGGAACTCCGGTTGTAATCGCCAATAGCGAGGGCGCTCGCACCACCCCTTCGGTGGTGGCCATAAATGACGCCGGAGAGAGGTTAGTAGGGCAAGTGGCCCGCCGTCAGGCGGTCACCAACCCCAAAAACACGATCTTTGCCGTTAAGAGACTGGTCGGCCGTAAGTTTGACTCCAAAGAGGCTCAATCAGCGAAGAAGGTTCTGCCGTATGAACTCACCAAGGCCCCAAACGGCGATGCCTGGGTGAAGATGGGCGGCGAGCAAAAAGGTCCGCAAGAAATCTCAGCGATGATCCTGACCAAAATGAGGCAGACTGCAGAGGACTATCTCGGCGAGAAGGTGAACGACGCGGTGATTACCGTGCCGGCTTATTTCGATGATGCCCAGAGGCAGGCCACTAAGGACGCTGGTAAAATCGCCGGGCTGAATGTGCTTCGTATTATCAACGAACCCACTGCAGCCGCTCTGGCGTATGGCATGGATAAGAAAGGCGAGAAAACGTTGGCGGTGTTCGACCTGGGTGGCGGAACTTTTGACGTGTCGATCTTGGAGTTAGGGGACGGCGTGTTTGAAGTAAAATCCACCAACGGCGATACCTATTTGGGGGGTGAAGATTTTGATCTGAAATTAGTTGATTACCTCGCGGACGAGTTTAGAAAAGACCAGGGCATTGATCTGCGTAATGATACGTTGGCCCTGCAGCGTCTTAAGGAGGCCGCCGAGAAAGCCAAACATGAGCTTTCCACCGCTCTTGAAACCGATGTGAATCTGCCTTTTATCACTGCGGATGCTTCCGGGCCCAAGCATCTTCAAATCAAGATTACGCGATCTAAGTTGGAGCAGCTGTGTAGCGATCTAATTGACCGTTTGGTTGGGCCGTGCACCACTGCGCTTAGGATGCCGGCATGAGCGCAC
>JAAYZI010000323.1 GCA_012514925.1 Deltaproteobacteria bacterium
CCTTACGTTTTGTGTGAAGAAATCTAATATTGTCAGTGTAATTAAATACTGACTGGTACAGGTGGATGGGGGACACATTCACTTTCTCCAGAGAAAGTAAAGTTAATTCTGCGATATTATTAAAGCCAAAAACAAAAATTTGTGGGCTTTCTCTAGCACGCATTCCTTTCATAATTTCTGGTATCGCTGGTCAGCGATTTACGGAATGTGCAGGTTGCTTTTGGTCTTCTGGGGGGGGAAGAGCTAATGAAAGAATTATTCCTATTTATCGTGATTGCCTTGTTCATAATTCTTTTGTTTTCAGTCGTGGACATTGCAGATACCGATTCTGCGAAAGCTGACCAAGCCCGCAACGATTATGAGACCAAACTTGCAAAACTTCGTCTGTTAGCTGAAAAGGGCGACGCAAATGCGCAATTTGAGTTAGCAGGAATGGTGGGGAGAGATTATAAACAAGCTTTGGAGTGGCTTACGAAAGCGTCTGAACAGGGTCATGCAAAAGCACAATTTTATTTAGGAGAGATATACAAGACAGGGAAGGGCGTTCCTAAAGACGATAAGCAGGCCGTAAACTGGTACATAAAAGCTGCAGAGCAAGGACATGCAGAAACACAATTTTATATAAAGGCGATAGACGAAGAGGAGAAAAGATCTCGAGACGGTAGGCGCGGCGCGAAATGGTGACCAAAAGCGGCTGGACAGGGGTTGGAGAGAGCACAGTTTTATTTGGGTGTGATGCGCACTGTAGATGTACTAGTCAGGACTGTGCTTGCCATATTGACTACTGACTTCAAGAAATGGCTCTTTAGCTGCGTGAAGCTGAATTACCGCAATCCACTGCGTCACCAGCTTTATACAGATTTCACACGGTGCTTTAACTAAAGCGACGATTGCCTCCCCAAGAAAGCGGATGGTCCTTTAGGCACTCCTGCTTTAAACTGCGGGGTGGGACCTTTCCCGGCCAGAGTAAGAGGAGGCGTATATTTAAATGACCATCGAACAGATTATTATTATCGTAGCTCTGATTTTGGTGCTCAGCGTAAGTTTGAGCAAAGTTTCAGACCGCTTTGGGGTCCCAGCTTTGCTGTTGTTTCTGGGAATTGGAATGCTGATCGGGTCAGACGGACCAGGCGGCATCGATTTCGACAATGCCTGGCTCAGTCAAGCCGTGGGAACGGTAGCACTTGTATATATTCTTTTTTCGGGTGGGCTGCATACCGATCTGCAGGCAGTAAAAGTAGTCATCAAGCCGACCATGTCCCTTTCGATCTTGGGTGTATTAATAACAGCCCTGATCACCGGCGCGTGCGCGAAGCTATTGTTTGGGGTCTCCTGGCGGGAGGGGCTACTAATCGGGTCAATCGTTTCCTCGACCGATGCCGCGGCTGTTTTTGCCGTACTAAGGTCCAAGAACGTGAGTTTAAAAGAGCCGCTAGGACAACTCCTGGAGTTGGAGTCAGGCAGCAACGACCCGATGGCGGTGTTTTTAACAGTCGGTTTCATTGAACTGCTCAAGGATCCCACACTCTCCATTTGGACCCTTGTTCCTCTATTTTTTCAGCAGATGAGTATCGGTCTGGTAGCAGGATATCTGATGTACCGGCTGTTCTTATGGGTCGTGAAACGCATCAACCTGTATTACGAGGGTCTATATCCGGTGTTCAGCCTCGGGTGGGTGTTATTGACTTACGGGATTACAGCTTGGCTCGGCGGCAGCGGATTTATGGCCGTGTACCTAGCCGGTATAATGATGAACGGCGCGCTATTTCCTTACAAGAAGAGCCTTATGCGTTTTCATGACGGAATTGCATGGCTCATGCAGATCACAATGTTCCTTGCGCTGGGGATGCTGGTTTATCCCTCCCATCTCATTCCCGTTGCACACGACGGTTTGATGATCTCATTCGTGTTGATATTTCTGGCTCGACCAATAAGTGTGTTTTTTGCCCTTGCCTTTTCGCGTTTTAATATCCGTGAAAAGCTGCTGATATCATGGGTAGGGCTGCGCGGGTCAGTTCCGATTGTGCTGGCAACCTTTCCGCTTTTGGCCGGTGTCAGTGCAGCACAGACCATATTTAATTTGGTATTTTTCATCGTAATTGCGTCAGTGCTGCTGCAGGGGACCACGATTCCGCTTGTGGCGCGCTGGCTGAAGGTTGACACTCCGCTAATAGCTAAACGACTCTACCCCATTCATTTTGAAAGTTCTGACGAGACGGATCTACAGCTTGTTGATTTTCAAGTCGCGTCCGGCTCAAGAGCCGCAGGCCAAACCATTTCTAAGCTGGGTTTGCCGCGCGATAGTTTGATTACGCTGGTGGGGCGTAACAAGAAATATGTGATGCCAAGCGGAAACACAGTGGTGGAAGTCGGCGATATTTTGCTGGTCCTGGTCAGTAATGAAACACTGCCGCTCGTGCGGGAGATTTTAGTTAATTAGCGGAAACCTCAAGCATTCCACCAGGTTTCATCACGAGGCGACTACAACGTAACCGTTTATATGAATATTACTTTCTCCGGAGAAAGTGAAATTTTACCGCCCAGGCTAAAAACAAAAATTGCATGATCAATTCCTCACGTGAACGGATACCTACAACACTTCACATTACAGAAACCTGGTGAATGCCTAGGTTAGCACATCAACTTAAATCGCAAATTGCAGATCGAATCGGCAACTAGTTCATGGCTATGTGAGGAATATCCTCCCGCAAGCACCATAACAATCGGCGTTCGCCGCAAAAAACCCTGGCGAAATACAAATTCATCCCGATCTAAAACAGTGCTACGGGAAAGTTGCATGCCTCCCAGCCTATCCTCACACCAAACATCGGACCCCGCATTATAGATCAATAATGTCGGCTCTACTTCATCCAATACCTTCGGCAATTCAGAGTGCAGCAGCTCCATATAAGCATGGTCGCTTACCGTGCCGGGCAGAGGATAATCGTATTGGTTCACACGCTCTTTACATCTAGGATAGACGTCCTTGTTGTAGACATCAAAAATCGAAATACCACCCACTTTGCCCAGGGAAGCCCGCAGCCCGTTCCCCTGATGTGCATCTAAATCCACAATAAGTACTTTGCTGCCAGACCGTGCTCTAATTTGTTTTACGGCTGCTACAGCAATATCAGAGATGAAACAGAACCCCTCGCCCTTATTCGGAGCGGCGTGATGGAATCCGCCTGAAAGATTTATGGCCCACCCGTAATAATGCGCCAAATCACAGGCCAGCAGAGTTCCGCCCACAGCATACCAAATCGGACGCAATACTCTCGTCCTAAGCTCTGCCACTGAAAAGTGCTCCAGACCTTTGATGCCCATGACTTTAGCCGCGTTAAGGGAAGAACTCGCAACGTAACTCAAATACTGTCTTGAATGTACAAGCTTTAAGTCACACTCTCTTACCTGCTCAGGGCAAAAGATGTGATCCTGATTCACCCCCAGACTGGCGCTCAAACGCTCAAAAATGCGGCTGCGTTTATGGGGGTCTAATCCATACGAAACTTCCGCCCCCTCCAAAGCCGCAAAATCATACTGCCCACTGTAAACAAACGGAACACGCCCATCGCGGTAGAACTGGACGCGATGGTCAAATTCCGACGCTGCAAAACAATCTGTCGTCTCTCTCTTACTTTCTCGGTTTAGCATGCGGCCATGCTCTTACCACATGCTCAAGTAGAGTTTCAAATCAGAGCAGATTGGGAACAAAACCTGCTGGTTCGAGGCAGCAACGCCGTAGTATCGTTTCTGGTCTTTTTTTTAAACGGTTCTTTACTTTTTACGCTTAACCGGACCGCGTGGACCCTCTCGATATGGGTCGGCTTCAATCACCTTGTCCCTCAGCCATTCTGTAAGCAAACGCAGTCCCCAAGTAGTGCTGGGATTTCGGATGCCGTCCGAGCCGTGGCGATCAGAATGCAAGCGTTTAAAGTTCTGGTAGCTTTCAACCGAAGCCGAGGATTGTTTGGAAAGCTGCAAAAGCTCCCCTAGGGACTTAACTCTCATTCCCTTAGCTTCGCTGTTCTCTTCGGCGGTTGCCTCGATTTTATCCAGCGGCGCATGCGCCACCGCCACTTTTTCTGTAACTACGGTATAGATTCCAGTCAGTGCGCCCTTGTCGGTAATACCAACTCCGCGTCCGGCCAGCTCTTCGGCGATTTTTTGAGAGGCCTGTGCATCAGGTAAAGTGATGGTGCTAAGTGTTGTGGTTCTTTCTTCCGGCAGGAATGTGCCGAACGTGACCTGCTCCGCTGCATCACTGCCAAGCTCTTCACTGAGTTCCCGAAGAAGGTTGGCGCGCAGCGAACGAGTAAATCCAGATGAGGCCAGATCGAGGTCATAGCTAAAATTAAATTCGCCCTTAGAAAGCTGCTCCTGGGCGAGGATGTAGAAGAGATTTGGAGGCGTGGCCTTACCGAGATTGGCTGGATCGGCAATCCAGTCACGCTCCTGATCGGAAATCACTGCGCCCCCCGCCAGGCCGATTCTAACCTTGTCTTTGATTTTAACCAGCTGTACTGCCACATCCAAATTATCTGGTGCAGTGCAGGCTTCGCGCATGGCTTCCTGCACATCCGCAATAATGGCGGCGGAGGCTGCGTACTTGACGCTGCAAGGCGCTTCATTTGAGATCTCTATCGACCTAACGAGCTTAAGGTCTGAGTATATCTGTGTCAGTGATGTGGTTGCATCTTTAAAGCCTTCACTTAGCTGCTCCAAACGTTTGGCTGATTCTTGAAAGTACATAACGAACTCTTGTAAATACGTCTCGCTTCAATTTTAAACGAACTAAATTTCTTAGTCCAAAAAAAGAATTGTGCGGGCTGGGAGTTCGCAGATTTTGTTTTTATTTGTTTTTATTTCCAATGATACTGCTGGGCTATTTTTTACTTTCTCCAGAGAAAGTAAAAATA
>JAAYZI010000324.1 GCA_012514925.1 Deltaproteobacteria bacterium
AAAAGTGGTACTACAGACGGATTCAAAATTTTCCGCGATGTGTCGGTCATCGATTAAATCAGCGCGCGAGAGGATTGACGTCGGCAATTTCCAACGAGCTCCAAGTTCGCCGTTACAGATAATCTTCTGCGGTGGTCCTAGTGGTTCTTGAACATCTTTAACCAAGGTGCCGTTAATGCCGTTTGAGGCTACCATTCCGCCCTGCGCGAAGGTCAGAGACTTCATAATCAAGGGACCGTTATTGCAGATCAAGAATCGTTTTACCCGCAGACCGCTGCGGTCCAATGCTGATAGCAGTGGGGTACTGAGGTCATAGCCATCTTTGGTGCCATTTAAGAACCATTCTCCTTTACGGTACTGGGTGTGGTAAGAAATCTTTCCGCCGATGCCGCGATTTTCTAGGATCTTATTTTCGATTGGGTTAGCCCATGCCACTCCGCATGCTTCCACGCTCTTTTTATGAATACCCAGAGAAACAAGCGCGTTGGCCGCTTTTTTTACAATGCTGCTGCAAAAAGATTCGAAGGTGCGCCCGCTTGTAGCTTGTGGTTGAAACTCATGGTGCGGAGTTTGAAATAAAAGTTTCCAGCGGTGGCGGTCTTCGGTCTCTGCCTGTCTTACCGCTGCGCGCGTGCTGTTCGAGCCTATGCCGAAACTTAGGATGCAGGCATGCCTCTTTTTGGGCGGGATGGCAGGAATGAAGCTGGGGTAACAAGCGAACTGCCCCGCCGCAGCGGTGCCTCCAGCGGATTCCGCTAGCAGTTCAGCCGTGCGGCATAACTCCGGCAGAGCCTGGTTATACTCAAAAAAATTGATAGCGCGCAGCGCTTTTATAATTTCCACTCGGCCCCTATTGCTTGGGGTAATTTTGCTTGGGGTAGTCCACAAGCATCTACAGGTTCGGCCGGACTGAGCGTTTGCCGCGTCGGCTTAAGGCTTAGCTCGGCCGAGTTAACTTTGGGTGCGGCGAAGCTTTCCATTACGCTGTCGGCAACTAATAAGCCTTTACTCGAAAGCTTGAGCCGATTTTCTTCTATTTTAATAAATCCGCCTCGATTTAAAAGCGAAATAGCGTTGCCATAAACCCGATCCGCCGTTATGCCGAACCGCTGCTCGAATTCTTCTAAATCTACGCCTGTTATCTTTCTAAGTCCTAGAAAAAAGAACTCAAAAATGGCTTCTTTAATAGAAAGCGCCTCCTTGAAAGCCACGGCTTGACCGCGGCTGGTGGCCTGCTCCATGTATTTTGCTGGGTCGCACACATTTGACCAGCGTTGCCCTAGGCGCTTAGGCGTAGGGAGAGTGTCGGCCAGGTAACTGTGGGCTCCCGCGCCTAGGCCAAGGTAATCTCCACCACTCCAATACGCTTGATTGTGGCGCGCTTCGCGGTGAGGCCGCGCGAAATTGCTGATTTCATAGCGCTGGTAACCATTATCCTCGAGGACAGTCACAAGTTCGTGGCTTTGACGAATCACTTGCCCATCCCGTGGTACGCTAAAGAGATTTTTACGCCAGGCTTTGTATAGGCGGGTGCCCTTCTCAAGACTCAAGCTGTAAGCTGAAACGTGGGCGGGTGCCAGGCGCAGTACTTCTTTAAGATCGTACTGCAAGTCCGCCAAAGATTGCTGAGGCGCGCCGTAAATCAAGTCCATACTGATATTATTGAAACCGGCGGATTTGGCGAAAGCGACTGCTTCCTCTACATGGTGCGGCGCATGAATACGACCCAGAAAAGCCAGCACCTTAACGCTGAAAGATTGTGCTCCTAAACTTAAGCGGTTTACGCCGGCCTCGTGGTAACCAAGAAGGCGATCATAAGTAACCGTGCCGGGATTGGCTTCAAGCGAGATCTCAACTAAATCATCCACCACTGTGGTTTTAAAGATTTGCGTGAGCAGCTTGGTAATGGCTGCCGCGCTAAAGAGCGACGGTGTGCCGCCTCCTAGATAGATGGTGTTGATAGCGCGGTTTTGCCATTCCGGCTGTGAGATATAATAGTCAAACTCAGAGAGAAGCCCCGCCACATAATCCCGTTCCGGGATCTGAGCCGTAGCATAACTGTTAAAATTGCAGTAGGAGCATTTGTGCAGACAAAAAGGGATGTGAATGTAAAGTGAAAACGGCTTACTCACTTCTTTTTCCTCTTTGTTTCCCGTCGTCGCGCCTTGCGCTGCAGTTCCAGTTTGGCGCGCTGTTCTTCAGGGTTTTTGGGTTCAAATTTGGTAGGCCTGGCGTTGCCTTCATGGGCAGGTTCCAAGACGGGCTGGTGCATCAGTTGCATTTGCTGTTCCAAGGCGGCGCGCCGTTGCCGTTCCGCCTCGAAACTAGCAACCAAGTTTTCAAGCGCGGCATCGCAGTAGAAGAGCCTGCGCAAGATCGATTGCTTCAAACCTTCCAGCATCTGGCGGAACATTAAAAAGCCTTCTTTCTGATACTCATGCAGGGGATTTTGCTGGGCGTAGCCGCGCAGGCCGATTGTATCGCGTAAGTTGTCCATCCCCTGAAGATGCAAGTTCCAGAAGCGATCCAGACGCTCAAGTATAGTGTCCTGCTCAAAGGTGCTGAACTCAAAATCATACTCCCGCATGCCGGAGTCGGTCACCAGATACGAAACCTCACCACTCTTGGAATAGGTCTCTTTCAAATGTTCAAGTGTGCGTATGTGTTTGTTTTTGCGCTCTTCATAAATTTCTTTAGCCTGGTGGCGTAAAGAATCATAAATTTCCTGGCGGTCAGCGCATTCGTCTAGGGTACAATCAGCCTTAAACAGAAAATCAAAGTCCGCTTTGATTTTAGCAAAATCCCAGTTCTCCTGTTTGATTTTTTCATCGCATGCGGCCAACACCAAGTCTTCAGTGACGTCATCAATCATGGTTGAGATCTCATCATCCAGGTTGTGGCGATGCAGTACGCGATTACGCAAGTTATAAACCACCTGGCGCTGTTTATTCATGACGTCATCATATTCAGTGACGTGTTTGCGGCTTTCAAAGTGGAAGCGCTCCACTTTTTTTTGCGCTGTTTCGATGGAACGGCTGATCATACGGCCGTCTAAAGCGGCACCTTCCTCCCAGCCTAAACGTTTCATAATGGCCTGCATACGCTCTCCTGCGAAACGCCGCATCAGGTCGTCTTCTAACGAAACGTAAAATCGTGAAATCCCGGGGTCGCCTTGGCGGCCAGCGCGGCCGCGGAGCTGGTTGTCGATGCGCCGCGCTTCGTGCCTTTCGGTGCCCATAATAAAGAGTCCGCCGCTTTCTATGACTTGGCTTTTTTCCTGTTCGCAAAGCTGGCGGTATTTGGCAAGGGCCTCCTGGTACGCCGGATCCTCGCGATCTTTGGTCCCGCATTCGGCCTGGGCCAAACTTTCCGGATTGCCGCCTAGCATAATGTCGGTGCCGCGGCCAGCCATGTTGGTGGCGATTGTGACCGCGCCATAGCGGCCAGCTTGGGCGATGATTTCCGCTTCACGTTCGTGGTACTTGGCGTTCAGCACGTTGTGCGGCACCCCACGCTGAGTTAACACCTTAGACATGCTCTCGCTCTGTTCGATGCTAATGGTGCCCACCAAAACCGGCTGGCCTTTGGCGTGGACTTCAATCAAATCTTCGGCCGCTGCTGCATACTTTTCGGCGCGGGTGCGAAAAACCACGTCGCTTTCATCGTTACGGATCATGGGTTTATTGGTAGGTATGACCAGTACGTCAAGCTTGTAGATCTCTTTAAATTCCGCCGCTTCGGTTACAGCCGTGCCGGTCATGCCGGAGAGCTTGTCATAGAGACGAAAGAAGTTCTGAAAAGTGATGGTGGCCAAGGTTTGATTCTCTTCGGCGATATGCAAGAGCTCCTTGGCTTCAATGGCTTGATGCAAACCATCTGACCAGCGCCGACCGGGCATAAGTCGTCCGGTAAAATCATCAACTATGATAATTTTGCCATCCTTAACGACGTAATCAACGTCGCGTTGCATGGTTTTGTGAGCCCTTAGAGCTTGGTTAACATGGTGAATCAACTCAATGTTTTCTGGAGCATAGAGGTTGCTGACATTAAGCAGCTCTTCCGTCTTGGTGATGCCGCTTTCGGTGAGGGTGGGCTGTTTGGTGCGCAATTCGATCTCATAATGCTCTCCCTCTTGCAAGGCAGGAATGATCTTATTAACGGTGTAGTAGAGCTGTGAAGAGTCTTCCGCCGGGCCGGAGATAATCAGCGGAGTCCTGGCTTCATCGATTAAAATTGAATCAACTTCGTCGACAATCGCAAAAGCATGGGCGCGCTGCATCAGGGAGTCTGGGGAGTACTTCATATTGTCGCGCAGGTAATCAAAGCCAAACTCGTTGTTTTGGCCGTATGTAATATCGCTTTGGTAGGCGGCGATCTTTTCCTTCTCGCGCATGCCGGAATAAACCACCCCTACCGAAAGGCCTAGGAATTTGTAGATGCGTCCCATCCATTCGGTATCGCGCCGAGCCAGGTAATCATTTACGGTGACTACATGCACTCCTTTCCCAGTTAGCGCATTAAGGTAGGCCGCTAAGGTGGCAACCAAGGTTTTGCCTTCGCCCGTCTTCATTTCGGCGATCATGCCGCGGTGCAGCCCGATTCCGCCGATCAGCTGCACGTCGAAGTGGCGCAGGCCGATGGTCCTAATAGAAGCCTCGCGCACCGCCGCAAAAGCTTCGCATAGCAAACTATCAAGTGACTCTCCATTCTCCAGGCGCTGGCGAAAAATGGAAGTCTGTTCCCGTAACTGCTCATCAGATAAAGCTTTAAACTTTGGTTCAAGTTCGTTAATACGGTGCACCAGCGGCCGCATGGACTTAATAATACGGTCATTCCTAGAACCTACAATTTTTTTGAGAATGAAGTTGAGCATAGTCGAATCATGGACTTAGTCGTTTATGCAACGTCAGCAGTGGCTATATCGCAAAACCTTGAACGTAAACCAAGCCAAGCTGCGCGCCAGGGCGAAAATATATTACAACAATAGGGAAGTAGCAAAAAAGGAAAATTGTAACCGATCAGGGTGCGACCACTTTGATACTCTAGGTTTTTTCCTATAGTCGCACTGGATAGTGACACAGGTAACACATTGTAATCTCCCAACTTAATATCCGCGGATAGATGAGGTAACCGCTTACGCGTGGAATTGATCACTCAATTTTGTTTTCAGCCTGGGCGGTGACGCGGAGTTAATTTTACTTTCATTCCACTTTCTCCGAAGAAAGTAATATTCATGTAAACGGATACTGGATGAGCGCTATTTTCCAACTGTTACTAGACCCTGAAACTTCGCCTGATTACCCTGGCTTTTCAGTTCTGGCGGCGCTTCGGTGGGGTTTTCGGGGCGCTGTTTTGCGCGTCTGGCCCGGTGAAGTATCTGGGCCAGGCGGAAACGTTCGCTCTGCCACACGACTTTGAGGTGATTAGCCTGGAAGCGGTTCCAAATCGTGAATTCTTGGGGCGTGAGGGTATGTTTTAGCTGCTCGTCACTTAGAGCCTGATCCCACGCTATGAATCCAATGTTACGGTTGACCAGCTCCTTAGCCAGCAAGCGCGCTGAGCCGGAAGATGAGAGCAGCATCCGCAAAAAATCTGAGCGGTTTGGTCCCTCTGAGATTATAGGGCGGTTGTAATAATAGAAGGAGCTGTCGATAAAGAGTAGGTACAGTAGCGGAGTAGGAGGCAGATCTTTGTTAACCGTTCTTATCAGGGCGTATTCTGGAATACGGCTTTCGAGATATTCATTTGCACTGACTTGGCCGCTAAGGTAGGGCAGGACGTCGCGCCGTTTGGCTAAGTCGTAGCCGTAGAGGAGCCCGAAAACGCTTTGTATGCCGATGATGCCGGTGTACAGCAAGAAGCGATGGCGCTCTGAGAATAAATCTCCCAGTAGGTTTACTCCACAAGCGCAAAGAATTAAGACCAGCCCGAAAATTGGGGCCATCAGAGGAATTGTGGGCGCGCTTAGGCAGGCCGCGCAGAAAAAATAACTGCCTAGGCAGAGGTAAAAGTACGGAAGCCACGCCTCCTTTCGCAGGAGCGCCAGTGGAAATAGAGAAAGAAATAGAATAGGAGAGAGTACTCCGTCAAAATGCGTTAAGCTTCCATCCCGGCCAGAAAGAATCATGCGCCAAGGAATGGCTACAGCATCTATCCAGTCGCCGGAGTATTGAATCAATTGATCGGGTAGGGGGCGTAAGGTTTGCGGCGAGAAGGCTACCAGGCCTCCCACGGCTCCGAACCATCTTTTTAAGATGGGGTAGATCGGATTGTTCGTCCAAAAGATATTTCTTATGAGCCAGGGCGCATAAATCGGAAAGGATAAAATGGCGCAGGCACACACGGTTCCTAGAGCTTTGGCTAGTGAAGCCCGGGAGCTTCCCGCTAGAACCAGAAGCAGCACGCCGCACAGCAGTAACACTAAGAGCCCGCGGTAACCGATGCTGGCACTAAGGCCAAACGCCCCAGCCATGAGTAGCAGGTCGAGCCAGCTGCCTTTGGGGCTGAACCATTGCACAGCTGCAGCACAGGCGATCACGCAAAAAAGCGCCGCCGCTAACTCGCTTCCGGGAGAGGCGCCTAGTCGTATGTTGATGGGTAGGCTTAGCGTCAGGATGAAAGCGATTACTCCCGCTTCAGCATCGTTATTGCGCGCGCATACGAAAAGAGCTACGCAGCCGCAGAGCGTGATTAAATAAAAGAGGTTGTATGCCGGGATAAGTTCGGCCAAGTCGTGAAAGATCATACCGGCCAGGGCGGGGTATAAGAGCTGAGGCGCATAGGAAGAGAGGTGCCATTTAAGCTCAATTACGCGGTCAGCCAGGGCCCACTCTTTGGCCACAAATAGATCGCTGCCAAGCGCGTACGTGTTTACGATTGGAACAAAGCCTATGGTTGCAATCAAAACTATAAAAAGCGCCGCTATTCCAAGGGGCAAAATGGCAAGCCAGCGGGAGTTAAGCGCTAAATGCAGCAGGAAAAGCAGGGAGGTGAGAGCCGCACCGCAAAGCATCACCAGGTGTAGCATCCACAGTGCTTGAAACGCAGAGGACGAAATGCTTTGCCGTATCCCGATAGGGAACAGGGCCGAGAGGGCCAGGCCGCTAGCGGTCGCTAGCACAGGGAGGGGACGTTTAAAACCTTTCGTTAGATCAAGCATGGCGCCAATCTACTACGGTGGGATTATAGGAGGCTAGCGACCTTTTGATATTGGCCCGAAAGCGCGGAATTGATACCGTCTTAGTTACGTCGGGAGCGCTTGGGGAGGTGTGCTCGTGTAGATTTAAGGAGGTGCAGACGCCATGCAAATGCAGAAACCTGGAGTCCAGCCCGAGGTGTCGATTCTGTTGATTTGGTGGATGTTTCTAGTTTCAATTGTACTTCTGGGTGTAGTCGCTTACCTCGCCCGGCCGCTTTTTGCCGGGACGCCTCAGCCGCAAGGGCAAACCGTCAGCACCACTTTGGTGGTGTCGGTAGTGTTAGGGGTAGGAGTGGCGCTCGTATCATTCTGGCTTTTTCAGTTTCGAAAGCGCGCCAAACAGGATTCTTTGTCCGACCCTAAGCTTGCTAGTCCGAAGTTTCTGCGTCGCCTAGCACTTCAAGCGCTGTGCTTAGCGCTCGTTAATTTCGTGTTAAATGAGGTTGTGGCGATAATTGGTGTCATCCTGGCAATTTTAGAAGGAGATCCTATATGGTTTTGGCCTTTCGGCGCAGTGGCGTTGGTGCTGTCGCTACTAATGTATCCGAAACGGAAAGCTTTGTATCCGTCCATATGAAGATTACTTTCTCCGGGGAAAGTGAAATGAACTCCACGTTACTGCCCAGGCTGAAAACGAAATTGCGTAATCAATTCCCCGCGTAAGCGGTTACTCTTTTTGAGAATGGATTCCAAGTTCGTTACATAGATCGGAGAAGAGGCTGGTAAACGGTTCTCCACTTTCTTTTTGAAACAGTGCCAGCCATTTTTAATGTAGGCAATGTCGAGGGCCGGCAGATTCTTGCGCGCAATGCTCCTGATATCATCAAAGTCGCGGGCCCTCCCGGCGATGACTTTGTAAATGATAAGATCATTTAAGGCTGCAAAATTTACAGGCGTATTACCTACCTTGACCACATTAGCACGTTCAATTGCTCTCTGTTCAAAGGGTGAAGTAGAGAAGATTAGTTTAATCCGTGCTCCGCTTTCAGGGTTAATTAGTGGCAAGACGGTATTCTGTTTAACAAACTCCACTGGTGTTGACGTCGGACAAGTTGGGTTCAGGTGCTCAAGCGCAGTTAAAACCAAATTAGCTTGGCTTGTAGGAAGGGCGATGATCACATCGGCATCTTGTGTGAATCTGACTTCCCCATAAAGCAGCACAGCTTGGCCGCCAATAATGAGATACGGAATCTCCGCCTGGGCCAGCGCCGCTGCTGTTTTAGTGAGGAGGTTGGTCAACGCCATTTGTAATCCTCGAGATACGTATCGCTGTTTCAAGTCCTTTCAGCGGATCCTTAGGGGGGATCTTTCCCAACGTCTGTGCGTGCTTGTACATTAAATCTAAAAGGCGCAGCCGTTGCTCAAATGAAGTTTGGGGACCGTTTTGCCAAACTTGTTCTAAAGCTTCCCACGAAGTTTTGGAGATGGAAAGCATTACCGAGCTAGGCTTGTTCGACTGTGGTGTAGCGGGCGGTATAGTTGGCGGCATGGTCGAATTCTCGTAGACTCCGAGATTATCAGTTAAGGCGATATCTCTGGCAAGTGTTTTGGCTCGTAAGAGTGGCGGAGGTGTTTGAATCTGGTATCCGGTAACTGTTCACACGAATTTTACTTTCTCCGGAGAAAGTAAAATTTTACCGCTCAAGCTAAAAACAAAAATTGGATGATCAATTCCACTCGTAAACGGTTATGAGTTTTTTAATTAAGGCAAAGCGGCATCGACCTACGATGAAACCTGGTTAAACATCCGGATCAGCCCCGGATACGCGCATGGTAGAGGTATGCAGTGCCAAGGGTCAGGCTTTTCCAACGCACGGTTTTCAAACCGCAATGTTGTAACATCGCTTCGAACTCCGCTCCGCACGGAAATCTCCATAGCGATTCGTGAAGATAGCGGTAGGCGTGGCGATCACGAGTCAGGGGGGCGGCAAGCCATGGCATCAGGTAGTGAGAGTAAAACCAGTAGAGAGATCGCGTCCAGCGTCCAGAGGGTTTTCCAAGCTCCAGCACTAGTAACGAGCCTTCCTTTTTTAGAACGCGCGCAGCCTCTTTAATTCCAGCCTCGGGCTTTTCAAAGTTCCTGACTCCGAAGGCGATGGTTACTAAGTCGAAAGTCTGATCCGGAAAGGGTAGCTGCAATCCATCCGCTTGAAGAAGGCTTACGCGGTCTGCCAGTTTTTTTCTTTCTAGCTTACGACGCGCCTGATCCAGCATAGCCGGGGAAAAATCAACTCCTATAGTAGTGGCACCTCCGCGAGCCAGGAGACAGGCGATGTCGCCCGTACCCGTGCACAGGTCGAGCGCCCGCAGGCCGGGGTGAGGTTCGGCCCAAGCCAGCAGCTTACGTCTCCAACCATGGTGCATGCCAGCGCTCAAAATGGTGTTATTCAGATCGTAATTTCTGGCGATGGCCCTGAAGATCTCTTTTATTTCTGAGGCACGGGGCATGGGCGAGTTTCTGAAGGGTAAGGGTGACAGTTTCTGTTAAGCGGTTTTTATAACGCTTACTGTATATTGTGCAAGGGTCGGAAAGGGAGAGGTGGCTTGGCGCGCGGCGAGGCCGATGTTAGTCCCCTTGGCTAAGTTTCAATCTTGGATGATATGGCAAAGTACAGATTGACCCAGGCGAGATCTGACAGTTATAATTCGCGCATGAAGATTCACCTGGGTTTGATGTTATTTTTTTTGAGCGTGCTTTTCCCACAGGTGGTCAGAGCCATTGATTTTCCTAATAAACCATCAAGCGCACATTTTTTCGTTGATGAAGCTGGATTGCTCAATTATGAGCACCGCTTCGAGATTGATCGCATATCACTGGAACTGTTCGCTTCAAAGCAGATCTCGATCCTTGTGGTGACTATTTCGTCCCTTTTGGATCACGGTGCAGATCACTTGAGTATTGAGAGCTACGCCCGGCAACTTTTCAATCACTGGGGTATCGGCTCACCTGAGTATAACCGCGGTATGCTACTCTTGGTTCCGCTGGGTGACAGAAAAGCCAGGATTGAGCTCGGTGCGCATTGGGGGTATCTCCAAACTCGTCAAGCACAGCGGATCATGGATGAGATGATTATTCCCCGGTTTGAGGAGGGGGATTATTCAAGCGGAATTTTGGCAGGGGTACGGGGCATGGATTCGATAGCGCGTGGTTTGATTATGCCCGAGTTCAAAGCTTCCGTGTGGGTGCCGCCTTTACTAGTATTTATGGCGGTCTTGATAATTGGCGTGATAATCTCTCTGTTTAAAAGCGGAAGAAGCGGCTGGGGTTGGGCTATGATTGCCGCACTTGGTGCCTTGATCGTTTATATCTTGCGACTAGCGGAATCCCCCTTTGAGATTGGCAGCCATGATGACGGGGGTAGCGGCGTATTTGGCGGTGGCTCTTCGGGCGGAGGGGGCGCAAGCGGATCATGGTAAGTATTAAAGCGGAAACGTTTTTAAGCGCTCAGGAGCGGGAGGAGGTGCGCAGCGCCCTGGCCGAAGCGGAGCTTCGTACCTGCGGAGAAATAGTACCGGTGATTGCGTCGGCCTCTGGGCGGTATGATCGCGCTGAGGATTTTTTTGGGCTGCTAAGCGGTCTGATCATGATGACGCTGGTTTGGATATTCTTTCACGATGCTAGTCCGCAAGTGGGGGATTGGAGTTGGAGCGCGCGTTTTATGGCTGGGTTAACGCCGTTAATTGTGAGCGTGCTGCTTGGATTTATACTTGGTTCTGCTCTGGCGACACGAATACCGGTGCTGAGGCTGCCGTTTGTGCCAAAGCGTGAGATGGAAGAGGAGGTTGAGAGGCGGGCGGCAGAGTGTTTCTATCGCTTTGAAATAGGTAACACTCTCCACTCTACGGGTGTGCTGATTTACATCTCGCTCTATGAGCGCATGGTGGTGGTAAAGGGCGATTCTGCCATCAATGCCAAGCTTTCTCAGACGGAATGGAATCAGGTTTGTGGAGCTGTGATCGCGGGAATAGGAAAGGGAAAGCCCGCCGATGCTCTGATTTCAGGAATTCGCAAAGCGGGTGACTTGTTGGCTCTTCATTTTCCATGCGTTGGGGAAAATGAAAATGAGTTGCCGAACGAGGTGCGCACCATTGAGTGGGAATAGGTACCGGATTTGTTGCGCATCAAAACCTTGGCGTCAGGCCTGACTGTAGAATAAGACGGTAAACAGATATGTTTCGTTATGGACTTTCAGAGGATGGAAAGACGTTTCAAGCTCATAAGTTTGAGGGGCTAACTCCTGCGCCGGGAAAACTGGAGCCCACTAAAGATTCTGTGTTAGTGGTGGTGTTAGATCTTGAAACCACGGGGTTAAATAATGAGGTCGATGAGGTTATCGAAGTAGGGGCCAGAAAAATTCTACTTGATAAGAAAACTGGGGCGCTACTTTCAGTGGGAGAGGCGTTTTCGGAGTTGGGTGCGGCGAAGGAGCCGCTTAGTCCTATTGTTAAAACAATAACTGGTCTTACAGACTCGGATATTGTAGGCAAGACTATTGACTGGGATCGCTTTGATGAGTTTCTCTCTGGTGCCGCGCTGATCATCGCTCATAACGCGGCGTTTGACAGGCCATTTGTGGATAAGAAATCACGCGTGTCTAATTCACAGATTTGGGCTTGTTCTTCGTTTCATGTCAAATGGCAAACTTGGTTTTCATCTTGTAAATTGGAGCTGCTCTGTCTTT
>JAAYZI010000325.1 GCA_012514925.1 Deltaproteobacteria bacterium
CAGCCACACTATCCAAGCCACCTCACCAATCAAAACCACCTCAGGCTCCCTTTTGCCGCGCAACGACCTTAGTGATCACTTAAACCCAAAACTGCTCCACCCAGGCCTTCACTTAGGCCAGGGACAGATTTTACGAATCTACATCCCCAAAGAAGAATGGCGCGGCGTGGCGACCGCACTTGCCACCACAATTAAGCGACAGCATCTCAAGATTATCTCCCAACTTGGAGCTTTGCCGCCTTTCTCAGTTGAATTGGTTCTACTTGACCAGGCTTCTTTCCACGAAACTACCGCTGCACCGTCTTGGGCTCAAGCCGTTTGCATTAAAGGCAGGATTTACGTACCGGTCGGCCAGAGTCTTAACAAACTTCAGGCCTCAGTCAGGCACGAGTACGTGCATGCCTTAGTCTACGCCGTCAGCGGTGGCCGTGCGTCCGCTTGGATCGATGAAGGCCTAAGCCTATGGTTTGAAGGTGGCCAGGAGGCGGCCGCCGCCCAGCGGCTACGGAGCTGGCTGGAACGAAATCCGCCCGTGCGCCTGGCTGAAATCCAGCGCACCTTGGTGCACCTTCCTGAAGAAAAAGCTAAAGCCGCTTACGCACAATCACTATTTGCGGTGCGAGACCTAATGCTAACGTACGGCCCACGTGCTTTTAGTCACTATTTTCGAAGGCTTGCCACAGTCAAGACTCCCGAAGCCGCATTCGCCTCTGCTTTCGGGCTACCTCTCTCGCGCTTTGAGCAACGCCTGAATATCCGCTTAAAAAAATGGGTTAGCAGTTCCCGTTAGTCTGCTAATTTGATACAGTAGTACATAAAAATGACAGACGATCAAAACTTTAAACCACCTACTCAGCCCAGCGCCAGTCGCCGTATGTCTGCGTCCCCCAAACGCAAAATACACCACCATGTCAATCCGCTCGGCATGCGAGTGTTAGTGCGCATTACTAAATCTCAAAATATAACCGAGGCTGGCTTATACCTGCCCGAAGGCGCTAAAGAGGCTACAGATGAGAGCCTGTTAGCCGAAGTTGTCGAAGTCGCAAGCGCCGTAGATGACCAAACCCATGAAGAAACCAATGTAAGCGGCGTGCCGCTGGGTTCACTGGTACTGATTCCGCGCCGGGCTGGAGTTAAAGTCCCTTGGGATGATGAACTGCGCATCGTAGAAACCAAGGAAGTCTTAGCCATAGTTGAAAAAATGAGCGTCAGCTAAAGCTCGACGCACCATTTAGGTGATTAACAAAACGCTGTTTCGACTTTACTTTAGGTATGGGAGAGCGCAAACCACCTCTAGACCTCAAAGCCGCACCGCTACTTAGCGCGGTAAGCAGCTACCTGCGCTACTATGCAGAAGGAAGCGGCCACACCGCCCGTGCCAAGCGTCTCGACCTCCAGCATTTTTTGGACTTCCTAGTATTACAGCGAGGCTGCGCCAAAGCTGCTAACCTCAAGATTGCGGATTGGGACCACTCCTCCGTGCAACTTTTTCTGGATTATTCGCTTGCGCGGGGCGAGTCTCCTGCTACAGTGGCGCGGCGCCTGGCAACCCTAAAACATCTTGGACGCACCATGTCCGAACAGCTCCCCGGTTTTATAAATCCTGCACGAGAGGTACGCGCCCCAAAAATTAAAATCGGCATGCCTAAATCAATCTCGCGGCCTGAAATTAACAAGGTCCGTAAGAAGGCCGAGGCACGTTTGTCACAGCGCAAGTCATTTAACCGTTTGCGTAACGAAACCCTCTTTAATTTTCTCCTGGATACCGGACTGCGCGCGGATGAGGTGCGCACGTTGAAACTCGGGCAATTAGATGAGAGTTTAACCTGGATTAAAAACGTGCGCACAAAGGGCAAACGTTATCGTAACGTCTATATCACCTCAGCCATACGCAAAGATTTAAAGCACTATTTGGCTGAACGCAAAGCCAAACTAGAAAAGCTCCTTCCAAAATACACTAAGAGCCAAGACCGCGCTCTGCCGCTTTTCATTAGCTCATACAATGCCGTGCCGGAAAATCCCGAATCTTTTTTTATGGGAGCCAAATCGATCTGGCGAGCCATTAATGAACTCAGTACTGACACCCATCTGCACCCTCATTTACTGCGCCATTCCTACGCTATGGATCTGTTGGAAAGCTCAAATGACATACGCCTGGTGGCCCAAGCGCTAGGCCACAGCGATGTGCGTATAACGATGCGTTACACCGAAAGAAGCGACGCCCAAGTCGCCGCTGCTCTTGAAAAGAGCAGAAAAAACAACCCACGTCCGAAGGTCAGCGAAGATCCTTAGCCCGGATATCCATCACGAAAGAGGCGCCTAGTGATAGATTTCACGAAATATTCGGGCTAAAGGCACGCGCTTGTTGCAACACGTTAGCAACCGCTATCACAAATGAGTTCATTTAAACTCCTCGTAACCCATTTTATTGACTCAGTTGAAGAGACCTTTTGAATAATACCACAGATGATGCTATACTCTATATTGGTCGCCAAAGCAGGCGTCTACAAGTATGAAAGCTGCAAAGACCAAAATAATTACCGATGTGTCTGTCGACAGTAACCCGGGTGACGTGTTCCAAAAAAATGAATCGGCCCCCCGCCCCGATGATGATGTAATCGGAATTAATCCTCTCCAAGACAAAGTGCGCGGTGCCTTTCGCAGTTGTTTGAACCAAGCGGAGCAAGCAGTGCTTACCATGCGCTACCGCCTAAACGAGTATGAGTTTCCAATTAGCCCCGAGAGCAGTGTGCAGCCAGCTATCCCATTTCCCTCTCGGAACAACAACCACAATGGCTCAAAAAATTGCTCTAACGGGTGCCATGCCACCTGTAATACAAATGAAGTACTGAAACACCTCTCCTTCATGAACCCACAAGGATGCCTACGCCCCCACGAAGAAGTGGCGCTAGTATGCGGCCTGCCCTTTGACGCAGTTGAACGCACAGAAGCAAAGGCCCTGCGAAAATTGATGGGGTACGGTAAGAATAAATAATGGGTGACTGTTCACATCAATCCTCGCTTCGCGAGGCCTGAAGGACCTTGTTGTTTTTTGCAATCCTCGCTTCGCGAGGCCTAAAGGACCTTGTTGTTTTTTTGCAATCCTCGCTTCGCGAGGATTGCAAAGAGGGGACTTGCCCCTTTTCTGGTGCTCGCATCCGCTCGCACATGGTTCAAATCCCCTCAGCTCCACCAATTAACAAACGGGGGGAACGGTCCTTTAGGACCGTTCCCCCCGTTTGTTAATTGGTGGAGCTGAGGGGATTTGAACCCCTGACCCCCGGCTTGCAAAGCCGATGCTCTACCAGCTGAGCTACAGCCCCACTTAAGAAAAAAAACAGAACTAACCAAACCGCTCTACGCGCGGAAAAAATGGTGGGCCAGGGTAGAGTTGAACTACCGACCTCACGCTTATCAGGCGTGCGCTCTAACCAACTGAGCTACTGGCCCAAACAATTCCGATTACACTCCCCGCCAAGCACAACCCCACCTAAGCAGTAAGTGATACTGATTCAAGGCTCAAACGATAGACACTAGCCCCTCCGGTGTCAAGTATTCTGCTGACTTTTCAGTTAGATAGACAACAGCACAAACAGCCCTGAAATTGTATCCGGTATCCAGTATCCGTCCACATGAATATTAAGTTTAGGGATTACAATCTGTTACCAGTGTGATTATTATGAATGTTACTTTCTCTGGAGAAAGTAATATTAACTCCGCGTTACCGCCCAGGCTGAAAACAAAAACTGCGTAATCTATTCTATACGTGAACGCTTACCTAAAGGCTAATAGCTGAGTAATGACAAGCCCGTTAGACACATTAGAAGCAAAAGCTGCAGAGCCAGGCCTTGCACGTATTGCCGCAGCGCTGGGAGCGCAAGCCAAACTGCACATTGTGGGCGGCACTGTTAGAGACGCACTCTGCGGAATGACACCGCGTGAAGTTGATCTAGCAAGCGCTTTGCCGCCGGAAGTAGCGCTGGACAAGTTACAGCAAGCCGGGCTTAAGGTCATCCCAACCGGCTTGCAGCATGGCACTCTCACGATTGTCCAGGAGAGTGAGTTTTTTGAGCTTACAACTTTTCGCCAGCCATCCCCGCGGGGAGATTCACGTTTTGCTGACAACATCGAGACTGATCTGCTCGGACGTGATTTCACCATAAACGCCATGGCTTTCGATATGGGCAGCAGACTCCTACTGGACCCCTGCGGCGGTCTAACAGATCTTCAATCTGCTAGGCTTCGAGCAGTAGGTTCCGCATCGGAGCGCTTTGCTGAAGATCCGCTGCGCCTGCTGCGCATGATCAGATTTGGTCCAAGCCAAAATCGGGAAATCGAATCCGAGACCCGCGCTGCAGCGCAGGATGCAAGCCATCTACTGGCAACTGTCAGTGTTGAACGTGTAAGAGACGAGATCTCAAAAATTCTACTCTCTGATAATCCCCGCGCTGGGTTTAGACGCGCAAACGATCTGGGCATCTTAGCGTGCATTCTGCCCGAATTCTTAGAGACCGTAGGCTTTGAACAGAACGAGTTTCACATTCAGGATGTTTTTGAACATACACTTTCAGTGCTGCAGGCCGCGCCGCCGGATTTAACCGTGCGCCTAGCGGCGCTTTTCCATGATATCGGCAAAGTGCATACGCTCTCAATAGATGCTCAGGGCAAACGGCATTTTTATAATCATGAGGCCGTAAGCGTAAAAATATGCAAAGAAGTCATGGGTCGGCTGCGTTTCTCAAATGAGCAGATCTCAGCGGTTAGCACCTTGATAGGGTTGCACATGCGCCCCTTAAGCTGCGGACCGGCAGGGGTGCGTAGGCTGATAAGAGATCTCGGTCCCTATTTTGAACAGTGGATTGCCTTAAAAATTGCAGATGCGCCCCCCTCCATGCCCTTGCCGGAATTCGAGGAAGAGTTAGGTCGTTTCCAGAAAATGCTTGCAGCGGAACACGAACGACAGAAGGACCCCGCCTACGGCAAACTTGCCATAGGCGGCGATGACCTGATCGCACTGGGAATGCAACCAGGCGTAAAGCTCGGTACCGTACTAAAAAAGATTGAAGAATTGGTCATTGAAAACCCCGACCTTAACCAGAAAGACACCCTCCTAGCCCTCGCCACGAAATTCTTATCAGTACCATTTATAACTCATTGAATATATTAGACGAAACTCCATAGAGGTTTTGCCTAGCATATTCAGCGAGTTATAAATGGTACTGATAAGAATTTCCTGATAGCATGCGCCCCATGCTTATCAAACGCTCCCTGCTTCTTATAGCGCTGATGGCGGCTACGGTTTTGGCTCTGTACGCCTATAACCGTAGCATTCGGCCACTAAAGTCCCCCATGCAGGTAAGGTACGACGAGTGGCTGTCTAACACCGAAAAGATCTTGAGGTATGAAGGCGCTGAACTTCCTGAGGCTATTGTTAGCCTTGTTTGTAAAGACACAGACCCCGTTCTTAGCTGGGAGCTTAACACCTCAAAAGATGGCGCCAATGTCCTACGGTTGCTACGCCTGATTAGTGATGCCAACTTATTCTCTGCGGGCGCATCTCTGTTTAAAAAACACAGCACAGGACCGATCACTCTTAGCGTTACTACCCCGACTGATACTTTTAAGGCCAATATGCGCCGGGAGGATCTGCTCTCAAGCCCAGCCGGAGCAGTATTTATGAAGCTTGTCGAAGTCTACGCCACAGGATCTTCTGGATGACTACATCCAAAATGTGATCTCAGGGATCTGCCGAGTTGCAGACCAGTTGGGGCTGGGCCAGCCCCTCCCCAGTCAAGGCTGTTCGGCTAAGCGCTTCGAATCACATTTACCAGTTTAGGAGCCTTAGTGGCAGAATCAAAAACGGTGATAAACTTATCGCCATCACTAACTTGGTAATTGGTACCAGCCATATGCTCGATAATCTGCGCTTTCAAGGCATCTGCGCTAATAGGAACCGGCACCTCCAACGTTGCCCGTTTTTTACCGTTGACCTGCAACACCACCGTCACCACGTCCTGTTTCAAAAACGCAGGATCATACTCAGGCCAAGCCTCATACGCCAAACTCTGCGTGTGCCCCAACCGCTGCCACAAATCCTCCGCCAAATGCGGTGCCATCGGAGAGAGCATGAGCACAAACTTCTCCAAAGTGCTACGACAGACCCGTTCATTGGAGATACCGTTTAAAAACTCCATCAACGTCGAAACAACGGTATTAAACCTAAGTCCATCTAAATTATCGCTGACCTTTTTGATAGTTTGATGCAGTAGCACCGTAACCGACCTCTGCTCCTGCCCTTCAGGAACCGCGTCCAAACAACCACCTTCCAGATAGCTGTCAACGTAATTCCAAGCTTTCTTTAGAAACCTGTACACTCCTGAAATGGCGTAAGAGTCCCAACTTTTCATAGCTTCAAGCGGGCCCATAAACATCAAAAACATTCTCAGCGTGTCAGCACCATACATCTCAACCGTATCATCGGTGGTGATGACATTCCGAAGCGATTTCGACATTTTTGCAGTAATGCGCTCCAAAATCTCACCGTCCCCCTTATGACGCACTGTTCCAGACGAATCCTCCTCAACCTCATCCAGCGGGATCAAAATGCCACGCTCGTTCTTGTAAGCGTAACTGACCAACATGCCCTGATTAAATAAACGCTTAAAAGGTTCCTTAGTGGAAACAAAGCCTAAATCATAAAGCACTTTGTGCCAGAAGCGGGAGTAGAGCAGGTGCAGCACCGCATGTTCCGCGCCGCCCACATACAAATCCACCGGCATCCAAGCTTTTTCAAGCTCCGCCTCCCAACCACGATCCTGATTGTGTGGGTCTATAAAGCGCAGATAGTACCAGCAAGAACCAGCCCACTGAGGCATCGTGTTCGTTTCCCGCCGCCCGGTTCGACCAGTTTTCGGATCCTTTACCAGCAGCCAATTTTCGGCTTTAGCAAGGGGAGACTGCCCATCCGAAAAAGGCTTATAATCTTGAACTTCAGGCAGCACCAACGGAAGCTCCCCCTCCTCAAGCGCACTGCAGGTGCCGTCATCCCAATGCACAATCGGAATCGGC
>JAAYZI010000326.1 GCA_012514925.1 Deltaproteobacteria bacterium
GTGGCGCTGTGTCTCGTCAGACGCTGATGCGATCACTTCCTGTAAAAACTCTATGGCCGTATCAGGGTCGCCAAGCGCCATTTTTTTGCTCGCCAGTTTAGCCATAAAAACTGGGGCTCCGGGAAGTCTTGCTCCAGCAATGAAGTCCTCACGCGCCAGAGTGCTGTCTTTTAAAAAAAAGGCGTATGTCATGCCGCGCAGATAGTAATATCTCCAATACTTCGGTTCGGCTTTCAGGGCGCGGCTTAAGGTGGTAAGCGCAGCATTAGTTTTCTTGGCTTCCCAAGCCAGCATCAGGGAACAGAACTCAAAAATATGGCGCGCGTGTGGATCAAGCTCCGTGATTAACGAGCACATGTGGTCAAGCCAGGTGTAGTCGCGGTCAAGGCGGTAATGTTTGCCAAAATAGCTTATGGTGTTAAACCACAAAATATCAGCCAGAGCATTTTTAAAACCGAAGCTTATAAACTCTAGGCCCTTTCCGTTTGGTAGGTAAAGTACCTCGCTATCTTTTGGCAGTTTGTTTGAAAGCCTCGCCGCTGAGGAAGACGCCATCTGGTAAGACATCGCGGTCAGGGTAAGAAACCCCGCAAGCAAAACAGATTTTAAAACCCAACTTGGCATATTAAGGCACAGTAAATTTATCTATATTAGGTTAGATGTCGCTCCCTCTTTAGATTTTTTCACCTTGATAATTAAACCGGTAACAGATTGTAATCCCTAAACTTAATATTCATGTGAGCGGGCGCAGTAACCGCTTGCGTGAATATTACTTTCTCTGGAGAAAGTGAATTTTTACCGCCCAGGCAGAAAACAAAAATTGCATGATCAATTACATGATCAATTCCACGCGTGAATGGTTACCGGATACATAGGCAAAAAAAAACCAGGCCTTTCGGCCTGGTTTCGGTAGGCTAAATACTTAGCCGTATTTTATCGCTCATTACGGAAGCGCATCGACCATACCGCCCTCTTCGCTGTTCCAGTAGTAAACAGTGCCTTCGCTGCCGGCAGCGGCTGAAGCTTCGCCTGTGAAGGACGGGCTGTCGCCGTTGTTGGCCGTCATGGTCAGAGATACAGTCTTGGAGACGCCCGAGAAGCCTGGGAGCACAGTGTGGCAATTGGTTTCGGTGCAATCTGCGTACTGGTCGTTGTCAATAAAATAAGCCTCTTCGGCAGTGGCTGCATTTCTAAGGTCGCTTCTGGCGCCAGCGTCGTAGCCCCTCTTCCTGTACTCTTGGAATTGCGGGATAGCTATGGCCGCCAGGATGCCGATAATGGCGATAACCACCAGAAGTTCAACCAACGTAAAACCCTTTTCTTTACTCATGTTATTATTCTCCGTAAGTTTCTAACCCAAAAGTTACTTAACATTCGCTAAGTAGAGACGATCTTGTTACCCAGCCCCTCTTCCCGGCGGCTTAGTAACCGCGACACGTTTCCCTAGTTAGCAAGTCGGGTGCCACTTAAAATAGCTTTAGCTTTTTGTGGATTATTAATTATTTTAGGTAGTTATATTATGACAAAATATGTCAAGGGCGCGGACCCATGGTCAAAAAACGGCAATAGTGACAATAAATGGCACTTTTAGGTGCTTGGTTCTTACTCCGCCATACCGAACTTCTGCAGCCGGTAGCGAAAGGAGCGAAAGTTCATGCCGAGTAGGTCGGCAGCTTTTTTCTTAACGCCATTGGTTTTTAAGAGGGCAACTTCTAGGTATTTTTTTTCAATCGTTGAGAGCAGCGCATCTAGATCAACTGGAAGTTCAAGCTGCTCGTCGATAATGATCCGAGTTTCTTTTGGTTTAGCTTCCTCATCGGGCAAAGTGCTCTCTTCACAGCGCAGATGTTCGGGAAGATGCTCTGGGAGTAAGACTTCTCCTCCCAGTACGACCGCCCGTTCAAGGAGGTTCTCCAACTCCCGCACATTTCCGGGATAATCATAGTTCATCAGTATCTGCATAGTGGCGGGAGGTACCAGGGGGGTTGCGGAGCCCTTTATAAGGCGCTTAAGAATTGAGTTAACCAGAAGAGGAATGTCTTCTTTACGATTTCTGAGAGGGGGCAGATTAATGCCGACTACATTCAAGCGGTAGTACAGGTCCTCCCGAAACTTGCCTGCTGCGACCTCTTGTTTTAGGGTTTTATTCGTAGCCGCGATAATTCTAACGTCGATAGGCATTTCCCGATCAGCGCCAATTGGGCGAATCGTCTTTTCCTGAATGGCTCTAAGGAGCTTGGATTGAAGGAGTAATGGTAGCTCCGCGATCTCATCCAAGAAGAGAGTTCCGGTGTGGGCTTGCTTAAAAAGTCCGCTTTGATCCGCATCGGCTCCTGTAAACGATCCTTTTTTGTGTCCAAACAATTGGGATTCAATTAGGGTCTCCGGGACTGCGCCGCAATTGACTGCGATAAAAGGAGCGCGCGCCCGTGCTCCACCATGATGAATCGCCCGAGCCGCCAATTCCTTTCCGGTTCCGGACTCCCCGCTTATGAGCACGTTAGCATCTGAGGCTGCGACGCGCTCAATTAGAGCCAGAACCTTGTGCATGACGGCGCTTTCGCCTGTAAACCCGTGCAGCTTTAAAGGATGTAAGGATGTTGGCTCGTGTTGTTTTGCCAGCATCTCGGCCATGCGCTCTTGTAAGGCTAGCTGCTCTTCAGCCGTGCGGAGTTCGGTGACGTTTCTAAATATACAAACTGAGCCTAAGTTTGTGCCCGCTCCGTCCAAAATAGCGCGACGAGAGAAAACGATCTTGATAGGCTCGGAAGAAGCGCTGGGGGTAATTTCAAATTCAAAAGATCCCTCTCCGGCGTTATCTATAAACAGTTCTTCCCCATTGGTGGGAAGGTTCTTGCAGAGCTGCCGCAGAGGCTGACCAACCGACTCTTGCTCAGAAACTTGCAACAGGCCGCAAGCAGCCTGATTGATGCTGAAGATGGTTCCGGAGTTGTCCGTGATTATGACTCCATCGGCTAGCCCTTCAATCAAAGACTTCTGACGGCTATGCAGTTCGGCTAGGTCTTTTGACGACTGGGTGGCAATTGCATGCTCAGCCCAAATCTTGCGCCGTAGATAACTGCTAGCGGCGCCGACCAAAACCATTGCGCAGGCCAAGCCGCAAAAC
>JAAYZI010000327.1 GCA_012514925.1 Deltaproteobacteria bacterium
TCCTGGCGAGAAAGACCCGGCATGTTGCCATGATCCGTCACGCCAAGATAGATGGTGCCGCCGTCTGTGTTGGCAAAGGCTGCCATTTCCGCAACCAGAGATTCGGCGTTATGGATGTTGGCTTTGAATTGGCGCGAACTGTCTTCTCCAAGGGCAATCTGCGCGAGTAGATCATGTTCGGTAAGGGACATGGCGGACCTCATTGCATGAACTCTAAAATTGTTCTGCCTGTATCATACGGTGTCAAAGTTGGGTTGCATAGTGGCGAAAGTATGCAAGTTCTAATAGCCCGGCCAGAATTTTCGCCGCCGTTAAACTTTACTTAACGCGTAAGTTCGAGGGAGCCTTCGGCGCCATCGTGTCGATAAAGTTTGCGGTTATCGATTTATTCCGGTCCATCATAACCGTCAGAGGGTTGCTACTCCCCTCGGCGTCACCGCTCCAGCCGGAAAAGCGGTATCCTGCATTGGCCTTTGCGGTAAGCGTCACTTGGGAGTTGGCACGGTAACTCGTCCAGTCTGGGTTCTTGGTGACCATACCGTTTTGCGCAGCAACTACCAAGGTGTAGCTGGCGTAGCTGTTCCCATCTACTGCATGAGCTGTGGCAGCATTTAGCTTGTCCCAGTCGGGACCGATGTCTTTGCCATCAGTACCGGCATTATGGTAGGGGCTGGAGGACAGCAACCTGTAGTTGCCGTTTAAGTAATCCGTAAATCCCACAGAAGAGTTGCCGTCTGGGAAAAAGTTCCCAGCCGGGTACCAGGCAGAAGGCAATCCACGTTGGCCATAATAAAGATCGCATGGCCGGTTGATAATTACATTATGCGTAATGCTGTAATCTGCCAGATAATAATTGAGGGAGTTAAGCCCTGGGCCGAGGTTGCTCCCCATAATTCCGTAGTTTCCGTTCATCGCTAGGTTGTTCTCAATGGCGATCCTTCGCATGATTACCCCGGCGCCATACTCGATCATGACTCCCCATGAGCCGGTTGAGGTGTCAGGTGACGGCCCAAAAGCAAAAAGGTTGTGGCTGATGCGGACATCTAATCCGGGGTGATTGACTCTTGAAGACAGCCCCATGCCCACGCCGCCATAGTAATCCGCTCGCAGGCTTTCGAAAGCGTTGTTATGGATCCGTATTCTCGTCGTGCCTTGGGATGGATGGACGTCGTCTGACCCAGTCAAACGAAATCCATAGCCCACATTGCGGATGATGTTATTTTCAAAGGTTAAGTCCCTGACCACAGACCACGGTGCAGCACCGGATTGATTTCGAACAGTAAGCACAATCGCCGTACCTTTCTGACCGCCGGAATGTTGGCCAGTTACCGACCAGTTGTTTTCAAAGACATTACCAGTGACCAGAATGCGCTCTGCATTCTTCAGTTCAAAGAGATTCTTGATCGTCCAATTCTTTCCAGCGTAGCTTGGATCGTTGAATTTCCACGCTAGGCGTTTGAAGCAATGATTGCCCCTGACCTCAATGTTGGATGGCACTAGGTTCTGAATGGCTGGATCTGTTCCGCCGAACATAATATTCTCGCCGGTGGCCTCGAGGAAATTATTGACGATCTTGTATGGTCCCGCACCGTCGTAAACCTGGATAGCCTGCGCATCCGAACCGTCCTTGAAGTTCTCGATACGGGAGTCGATGATGGCGATATAGCTACCGTTGGCGTTAATGCCCGTGCGTGAGAAATAGTTATTCCCTGTCGAATGGATATAACATCGGTCATACACAATGTGATGCGGCATTTCGTCCGACGAGGAGGCTGCCTTGCGGAGCCAATGCGAATCATCGGGGTGTTTAAGGCCGTAACCATGTAGTACGAGATTATAGGTGCCCCCCTTTGTGTTCTCGCTGATAATTTCAATCCCCGCCAGGCGGAAGTGATGGGCACCAAATAGCGTGGCTAGGGCAGGCAGACCATTGGGGTTATCAGCCGCAACGATTTTAGGCATATAGACGGCGTCCGCCGGAGTGACTCGCCTGCCCTCCTGAAGGCGGTTCAACTCGGATGATATGATGTATATCCAGCCGCTTCCGCGTTTGTACGGAAGACTAAATGGGATGGAGGGTGCGCGGAAGGTGGCGCCGGCTTGGAGCACAATTACATCGCCCAGTGCGGCACCGTTTATGGCCGCCTGCAGGTCGTCTCCCTGGTTGACTGTCCAGGTCTTTCCGCCCTTGGGAGCGTCGTAAGGTACATCAAAGGTTTCGGGCTTCATCGGTTGATTAATCTCTCCTGCAGCAAAGATGGCAGTTATGCTGTGAGAGTCCGTCACCCGATTGAAGGTGTAAGTGGTGTATCCTCCCCGTGAGACGCCGTCGACCACCACGTCTTCCACGTGGTAACCCGCGTTCGGGGAAATGGTATAGGTTTTGCTCTCCCCGTATGAGAGCGTGGTCGTGCCTGAAGGACTGATCGAACCGTTTTCGCCGGCTTGCGCGGTAATCGTAAAGTTCGCGTTGTTGGTGAATCTAGCGGTGATGACCTTTTTGGAGTTCATTGTGATTGTCAAGGGATTCTGGTTTCCGGAGGCGTCACCCTCCCATCCAGAAAAGACGAATCCCGGATCTGCCACGGCCTTCAGCGTGGCTGTGGTTTCATGGTTGAAATAGACCTGATCAGGGGTCACTGTTACCCGCCCGTTGGGGGAAGAGACAAAGAGCGGGTAAGACTCAAGTTTGAATGATGCGGAGATTGTGTGATTTGCGTTTATCTTTTTGAAAGTGAACGTCGAGATGTCTCCGTAGTAGGCACCGTCCACCGTCACTGCGTTGATGTAATAGCCGTTGTCAGGAATGATGTTTATTGTCAGATCTGAATTTTCGGCCACGGTCTGGTTGCCGGAAGGGCTCATTGAGCCATGTGGTCCCACCTGTTGGGTGATAGTATAGGTTTCGGCCGAGGCAGCTCGTGGGTGAAGCGCCAGCAAAATGGTTACCAGGAAAAACAGAAAAAAGAAGCGAAAAGTTAATGGGCGGTTCATATTTTCATCCATATCGCCTTGGCACCGCTGCTAAACGGGTTAAGGCTTGTAAAAGCAACATAAGCCTATTTAACCATAAGCAACAACTGTACCAATTCTCATACTGGGGGCAAGGTATGGACGGAACAGCATCCGTTTACGTGGATATTAAATTAGGAGATTACAATCTGTTACCAGTGCAATTATCAAGGGAAAAAGTGGCCCCCTGAAGGGGCCTTTTCTTAGCTTTGGTGTTTATGGATTTTGTGTAATCAATTTCACACGTGAACGATTACACGGAGCCTACCGCGGAGGTAATGCTCCGTGTTTTTCCTTTACCTTACTGGCTGAACTAAGAACGTCCAATGCTGCGCTTTCGGCCAAAAGTCTTCATTCCAATATTTAGCTAGGCCGCCGTTTTCCAAAGCTGTGCAGGCGAAGTCTGGGGAACTCCCTTCCCCAAAAGCGCCGGATATTCTGGAATATAAATGCCCCGCCGGGATATCCACTAGCGTAGAGATGCCGTTATAGTGCGCCTCTAAAGAAGCTGCATCAAAAACCTTATCTCCGACCGTACGGCCGGTAAGTTTGAATCCGCTAGTATAGTTCGTGGAACCATCTACATAGTCATAACCGTTGGTAAGAAAAGTAATATCGTACTTGGTGTAACCGGGCACAGGTACAAAGGTGATATATAATCCTCGCCCACACTCATATAGATTTCTCTTTGTGTTAAAAACCGCACCCAAGCGGGACTGATAACCCGGCAGCTCCGTGCCGATAATGATGTCGACCGTCTTGAATTTATCAGCGACTGAGGCGGTCACGACTGCAAAAGCGTTTTCCGTCCCGGTCAGTTGCACCGTGGCCTTCCCCTCGGAGTTGGTAGCTACCTTGGTTTTTGAAAGGGTGCCACTCGAAGTGTTGAAGGTTATTTCCCTCCCAACGATTGGATCTCCCGTTGGCACGGTTGTATCAGTGTCCCTCCACTTCCTCGCGATTATCGTAATATTCGCCGTGTCTCTTCCGTCTGCAGCGATCTTGTTCTTACTGGTTGAAAGAATCAGGCCGAACGAGCATAGCGTAAGTGAGACATCATTTCTGCCCGTGTCCACATAGCTTCTAATTACTTCGGTTTGCTGTGGCTCACTACCAGACTCGCTAAAAGACTCGACCGTAAATGCCTCTTCGGTGCCATAGGTTAAACCATACATCTCCCCTGAGGCTCCGTTGGCTAACACAATGGACTTTCCGGTCGAATGCGAGGTAATCCTGGCCTTAACTGACCCGGCAGGTAGCTCATCCACCGTAAACTTGATCCAGCCGAAATGAGCATCAAAGTAATTTGTATCGCACGCGACCTTTTCCTTCTGTACATCAATCCCGACAGCCTCCCCGTTTTTATTCTTAGCGGTGTAGGTTATCTTAACTTCGCCAGGCCAAAGACCGCTTAGCTCCTTGCTTATCGTGCCGGGGTTAAAATCGAAGAATTTTGGTTCGGGATACCCTTCCTCTAGATACTCAACCTTAGCGGAGACGGTTTCCGTTTCATAGGCAGGATCGGTGCCACCCGTCCATCCGGGATAACCCAAAGAGGAGAATTTTGCAGCGCTTACGCAGGTTCTAAGAATCACTTCGTTGTCTCCGCCGCTTTTAAAGGTTTGGCTCTTCTCTCCCGTTCCAAGAAGCTTACCGTTGGAATTAAAAGCCTTGATGTAAATACCGCTTTCTAGCGGCAAGAGATCAAGCTCCCTCGTCTTTCCTGGGGTGAACCTCTCGGTTGTCACTCTCATAGGACACTTTTTGTAGGAGATCTTAGCGTCCACTGACGTCGTGCCTTTCGGGAGTTTGACTCCATCGGCGGGAACGGTCTTAAAGGTGCCCCAAGCTGGTAGGTAATAATCCCCGTTAATTAGGGCCACCCTTAACTTTCCCCCCAAAGGACCCGAGCGCAAACTGGGGGTAAGTTTGCTAAATCCCTCTTCATCCGTAAGGGACTTTGACTGGCCCGCCATATTGGGCAGCAAGGCTTCAAGCGCCATTTCACCTAAATCTCTGGTGATTAATCCTTCCCACCCTACAAAACTTCCGGCAAGTTCTCCTATATACTCACTCGCCAGCTGCCAGGAGTCGGAAGAGATAAAGTAGTACATGGATCCGGGCGAAGTGAGCAAATTCCATCTGATAAAGTCATCTCGCAACCAGATCTCTTTAATTTTAAATTGGTACTCCTCGGAGAAGGTGTATACCGCTCTGAGCCAACCGTTGGCGTAATCCGATTGCCACCTCTTAAATTTAGCTGGCGAGACGCCCTCATCTGCAAAATCCTCTTTTGACCCGGGTTGAAAGCCCTGCAGATAATAGTGATCGGAACCGTCCGATGCTGGCCAGCGGTGGCCGCGTCCCAAATAAATCACGAAGGCATATTCGTGAACTGCCATCATGGAATCAGGAGTGGAGGAATAATCCAGACCCCCAGTTGCATAGCGCGTATCTACCAGATCTTCATTCCAGCCATGATCACGCAACACGATTTTGAGGAACTCCACCTCTACTAAGATATCGGGATCGGTAACCGAGGCGCTGGCCACTATCAAAACTCTGCGATTTTCTGATGTAAGGGCAGAAGGGCAGTATGGGGCCTGACCCAGCCCATCCCTCGTTTTTGCTCGCATGAGCATGGGGCTGCTGTCGGTGGTAGCGGTGTTGAGCTGACGCCTACGTTTGGTGCTGCCCCAAGGGAACAGATCAAAAACCGCTTCTTGTCCATCGAGGAAGGTAATAAAAACTGCGTAACCATTTTTGCTCAACTTCGCTTCGGCCACACCGGTAAATCCGGCGTTCAGTTCAGATACTAACTTGGCGGCTGCATCTTTAATCGATGCTGTTTTGTGCAAGACCTTAAACCTGTTGAAGATGTTGTCAAAAACAGCGTCATTCTCGTTGGAGATGCCGAGTATTTCATCTGCCGTCACTGGCCCCCGTTTGCATGTCGCCTTATCGGATTTATTTTGTTTCCTGAGCCTTTTGATTTTCTTAAGAAGTTTGACTTTAGCCTTTCCGCTTTTTGTTTTTACTTGCTGTCTTAACCGAGCGATCACAACAGCAGAGGACAAAAAGCGGGTGTTTTTTTTCTTAAGTGTGCCTGGAATAAATCTCTTGCCTTTGATCAGGCAGGTTACTTTGCCCCGCACGAAATAGTCTTTGGATGAGACTTTTATCAGTCTCTTTCTTGCGGCAACTGCCGGCCCACAAAAGAGGATCACGAATAAAGCAGCATAAGCAGCAAATTTAGCAATACGGTTTAGCATAAGACCTCTTTAATAGTTCGTATCGATTATGCGCGGCTGCCGGAAAGGCTGGCATCTATCGAAATTTAGCACGTCTAAGACGTGTTATTCCACAAAATTACGCTCTAGTCTCTTTAAATTATAGGCCCGCCGGGTCTTTGAAATGATCTAACCTTTTAAAATCCTTTACTAATATCTGGTATCCGTTCACGTGGATATTACTTTCTCCGGAGAAAGTGAAATTAACCCTGCGTTATTATTGAGGCGGAAAACGGAATTGTGTAATCAATTCCACGCGTGGACGGTTACATAATTCAAGATACCAATTTCAGGTTGACCTGAGAGACATCGTGGTTTGAAATTCTAAACTTTTGCTAATGTCTTGATATTATTAACTATTACAACTTTAGAGTTTGGACGTCCTATTTGCAAACCTTCTCAGCACTGAAGGGTGGCACTAGTGCTAAAAGTTTCTCGCTCACCTCAAAGACCCTTGAGGCATAATGAGAACCCTTAATTAATACGATATCACCTTGCATCAAAAGCTTTGTAGTAAGCATCTCAAACAATCCGTCAACTGATTCTTGAAAGATCTTATCTTTTGGAGATGGCACTTCTGCCAACATCGCTTTTGTTTCCTCCCCAATCCCTATCACTATATCAACCGTACTCTCTGCTAAAACTCTTCCGACAGCACGGTGCTCCTCCTCAGATCTCTCCCCCAGCTCCATCATCCTACCGATAATGGCGATCTTTCGAGCACCCTCAGGACATTTCATCATATTCAACGTTTGAATAGCTTGATGCACTGCTTCCGGCTGACCGTTATAAGAATCATCTATCAACGTGATAGTTACGCCTTGCGAAATCGTAATCTTTGAAACTTTACCACGCCCTTTTAACGGAGAGAAAGAAGAGATCGCTTGTAACGCCTTTGCTATATCAAGATTTAATGCCGTAGCGACTGCCACTGCAAAGGTAGCGTTATAAGCAAAACGTTCCCCCAACCCGTTATCACGGTGTTTAAAAATATTATCTCCAACACCGATCTCAACCTCAGTTTGTCCGTCAGAGGTAAAATTGCAACTTTTTAAGGTGATATCTCCTTTTTTACCAAAGGTAATAATCTCTTTAATCCCTGCCTGTTGTGCCTGCGGGATTAGGACCTCTTCAGCAAAATTAGTATCAGCATTAATAATAGCTTTCCCGTTAGGACGTACGGTTTGCTCAAAGATCTCAGCCTTTGCAAAAGCGATATCTTTGAACTCTTTAAAATACTCAATGTGCATCGGAAAAACATTCATAATAGCTGCCACGTTCGGCTTAACTAATTCAGTAAGGAGAGAGATCTCACCGGCATGATCCATTCCCATTTCAAAAACTGCATAATCACTATCAAAATCAAGTCGGCACAAATTATACGGAATTCCGATATGATTATTAAAAGAGGTCTCGCCGGCAAAGACACGTGAAAATGCAGAAAGCATCTGTACAATCAAAGCTTTTCCCGTTGTCTTACCAGAACTGCCCGTAATACCGATAACAAGCCGTTTATATTTCGAACGGACATATTTACCTAACTCTTGAAAAGCTTTAACAGAATCCTCTACCAGCAACACATTCTGAGAATTATCAGGATTGCTCTCTGCAATAGCTAAAACAGCTCCTTTACTCATAGCATCTTTGATATACAGCGCTCCATCATTCTTAGCGGTTGAAATAGCAACAAAGATACCTCCCGAAACTAATTTTCTTGAATCAAAAAAGATTAAGGCTGTTTCTAGTACACAGTTAAAATCTGAAACATTAGAAGGAGTCGCCTTTAAAATTTCTATTAACTTTTTTATCTCAATCTTCATCGAATCCTATCTAATGCCAAGGAAAAATCGTGCGCATTTTTACATAATTTACAAACTGTCATTACTATCAGTTTAATTACACCGCTGCAGCAGAACAAAGCTGCCATTTAATCTTTCTCTTGCATTCCTCAGGACTTTCATTAGAA
>JAAYZI010000328.1 GCA_012514925.1 Deltaproteobacteria bacterium
CATCACCAGAAAGGCTTTGCTAACCTGGGCTTTTATTAAACCTTGTCACATATGCATATCTCGCGCATAGCTTACTAGTTTAATTTGCCAACCCTTTGCGCGAGATATGCATATGCGACAAGGCCAATATTAGGTTGTACCAGATTGGATGGCCTTACGTTTTATATGGAGAAATCTAACACTGTCTGTGTGATGGTATCCGTTTGCATGGATTTTACTTTCTCCAGAGAAAGTAAAATTCATGTAAGCGGATACTCGCTTTGATTTCACCGTGTTTTAGGTGCAAATATCTGAGCTAATTGAAAGAGGGGACTCTTCGGGGGGCTTTTGCGGGGCGGAAGTGATGAAGCTGTGCGTAGGGTATTTATGCTCTTCTTAGCAACAGTTCTCTAGCATATTTCAGCTTGGACGCGGGCCAAAGAACAGGTCTGAAACTTGGGCAATCATGCTGCTGGAGCGGGGTTGGCAAAGCACGAGCAGAAGTTTGGTAAGGTCTAGTTTTAGCGGTTCTCCTGATTGGAGCACTGCGAGCCTGGAGGTTTGGAGCTGTTCTTTTAGTGAAGCAAGCGCTTCTTGCGCAGCGTTAATGTGAGAGAGGGAAGTTTTTGTGTTTAGGCGCAGGTTCTTCAACTTTTCGTTGAATCTGCGGGGCGCATCTTTCCCCTGTACGATTACTTCTCCCCCTGCGGCTTCTATGCCCTGTTTGAGATCCATCAAACTCATAAGAGGTTGTGGGATCTGCGGCAGCACCGGCAAGCCCTTAAGCACACCGTCGGCATAGATAGTTGGGGTAGGGCGTTTTTCTCCCGGCTGAAGGGGAGGGATAGGAAGAGAAAAGAGCTTTGCAAGTTTTTCTTGTATTTCATGAGTGACCAACTCTTGCTGCTCAATTATTTTAAGGTTTTCTGCAACTCGTGTCGGCATTGTTGTTTCAAGTTGGCTTAGTTCAGTAGTGAGTGTTTGAGAAATGCCGAAGTTCCTCTGGATGTCGGCCAGTAACTGAGGATTGAAGCTATCTTCTGGCATCGCCCAGAGCAGATTAGTGAGCTGCCCGTCTCTTAGCGAATTGAATCTGCGTGTGGCCGCCACATAATCATGCTGATCTAACATGCGGATGATGTTATGAAGCTCCTGGATACTAGTCCGTTTTTCCGCCAGGGAGATGCGATTCGTTGAAAGTTCCAAATTCTTGGCCCAGTCAAAAAGACGTGGGGCCGAAAACATAAGTCCAAGTCTTCTCTCGCTATCATAATAGTTAGAAAGCTGTAACTGTTTTGCGAAGGCGCGGTACGCGGCTTCCTCGCGTAAATCAGCCATCAGCCTTAGACTTAAGACGGAAAGAGTTGCTCCAAGCCCAAGACCCAAAAATAGGGCTAACGTGCGTTTAAAAGTACGGTGCGGAGGCATAATCGAAGCCTACAACATTAAACGGATACCGTTAAACTATGCTGGTTATAGATTAGAGTCAGATTCTTCAGTTAGGTATTCAGGTAAAGTAACCGGATGCCAGGTAAGACAGGTTGCCGCGTTACCGGCGATTTAGTGTCTGTAATAATAACGCGCAGTGTATCCGTTCACATGAATAATAAATTAAGTGATTACAATATGTTACCGGCGCGGTTATCAAGAAAAAAATGGTCACCCCCCTGATCGGGGGCGGCTGATTTTGTGAACGGACCCCCTAAAATGGTCCCCTGAGAGACTTGTGGCTTCAGAAGGGCCTGTCCCCTCTAAGGGGAAGCTTTGGTGTTAGTAGGTTCTGTGTAATCAATTCCATACGTGAACGGTTACTGCGCAGTTTACTTTCTCCGGAGAAAGTAAAATTGCACCGTCTCTTTGCATAAGGCGTTGGCAGGTTTTTTTAGGACCCCGGATCTATATCTTCAGATCGCCTGCGACAACAGCTAAGCCGTAATGTCTAGGCTTTGGACTCCGGCGCTGGCGAGCATGTCCGTTTTAACACTCTCCGCGATGGTGTCGCTGCTTACATCTGGCTCATCAATACCAAGCTGCACCCGCATCTTTGCCTCATATTCAGAGAGCTTCTGTTCGATAAGGCTTTTGGTTTTTTCGACTCCGGATTGTACTCCTTCGAATTCGAAGGCGCCCAGAGAACCTAGGATTTCAAACGCTTCACCGTATCCTTGGTCCACGCCGGAGCGGATCGTATCCATAAAACCGTTTAGCAGCTCTTCGCCTTCAAGGTTGGAATGCCTTTTAGCGTAAACACTAAAAAGCGCCGTGACTTGGGTCACGATGCGATCAGCGGTGGCCTCTGGAGTCCACTCATCTGGATTAAGGCTTTGCACTCCCCCAGGCAAGTTTGGCTGAAGCAGCTCATTTAATTTTTCAATGACTCTGCGCGCTGTGAGGGAGAGGCTTTTGAAGAGCTCGCTAAAACTGACATCGACGGAGTCGGTGCTTGAAAGTCCATCCAGAACTGCTGCGTTGGCGAGGTTCTGGGCAGAAACATAGGTTGTAACGGCCGGTGAATATTGTCCCGGATCCGTGGGCTGAACGAGCAAACTTTCCATGTCGTACTCCTTACAATTTCCACACAATTTGGGCCAAGCTAGGCTGGACCCCAATTCCCATAGCATCCTGCTAAATCATAGTATCGACATGTTCGCTGATAACTTTAGCGATATTTTGCATCTGTTAAGTCGAAGTATCCAGTATCCGGTCACGTGGATATTAAATTAGGTGATTACAATATGTTACCAGTGCGATTATCAAGCGCAGGTATAAGAAAAACCCCAGACCCACGAAGCTTCCGCCAGAATTTGTCGCGTGATTTTTCAGTTGGATGGCTTGATAAACAGGTCGAGGCCTCGGCTCTTAATAAGACTGCCGTCGTTTTTGACCATTATAAAGGACAGATCCATCCCCTTACTCACTAGCTTGTTTGCGCGCTCTGGACCCATCACAAAAAAAGCGGTTGCATAGGCATCTGCAAGCATAGGGTCCTTTGAGAAAACGGTAACACTTCTTAGCCCGCTGAAAGCCGGATAGCCAGTGGCAGGATCAATAATATGGTGATAGCGTCGGCCCTTATACTCGAAGTAACGTTCATAATCGCCGCTGGTAGCAACACTGCAGCTCGTCAGTAGTTTAAACGGCAACATCACCTTGTGAGGGGGGTCTGGGTCTCGGATGCCACTGACCCAGTGAGTTGCGCCCTTACTCCCCTCGAAGTAAAGATCTCCCCCGGCGTCAATGATAAAATCATTAATACCGTTTGCTTTAAAAATCATACCAGCTCTTTTAGCGGCATACCCCTTGGCGATACTGCCAAAACCAAAGGCCATCCCCGGGTCTCTAAGGAAGATTGTGTTATTAGAGCTGTCTATTAGGAGCTTTCGGTAGTTCACCAGTTTGCGGGCCGTTTCAATCTCTTCCTGAGAGGGGGGAGATTTTCGGTTTCGTACGTCCCACAGTTTTCCCAGTGGCCTGACGGTGATATCGTAAGCCCCGTTAGTCATGAGTGAAATTTTTAG
>JAAYZI010000329.1 GCA_012514925.1 Deltaproteobacteria bacterium
CGCGACACCTATTGGGTCTCGCAGGGTATTATGATTTTGGTCCTTACCTAGAAGAGCTGCTTAACGAAGGGCTGGTGGCGAAAGACGGGGACGCGTTTTATCTAAAACAGCTGTTAGAAGCCGAGAATTTTGTGGCAGCCTTTGTGGCAGACCGCTGTGCGGCGCGCCCCTCAAATCTAACCAAGGAACTCGTAGCGGCATGCCTAGCTAAGTCACAGCATGAACTGAACATAAAATACACTTTTGAACAGCGCGAAGCGGTGTTCTTGGCGACAACCTCGCCGCTCCTAATCATCACCGGCGGGCCAGGCTGCGGCAAGACCACTACGATTCGGGCCTTGGCTGCCGCCTTCCAAGCTATGGGCAAAGTGCTAGCGTTGGCTGCCCCTACCGGCAAAGCCGCACAGCGTATGGCGCAGCTCTGTTCATACCCCGCCAGCACTATTCACCGTCTTTTAAAGTTCGATCCACGCAGCGGGCGCTTCAAGTATGGCATCAATGCTCCGCTTTGCGTCGGAGACGCGGACGAGCGCAGGGTGGAAGCTCTGATTATAGACGAGACTTCAATGGTGGATCTGGCCCTGGCCAAGGACCTCTTCGCCGCAATTCCCAAGGACGCGCACTTAGTCCTGGTTGGGGATAAAGATCAATTACCCTCTGTAGGGCCTGGCCGAGTGTTCGCGGAGTTACTGTCCACCCCGCAGATTAAGAAAGTGGTGCTCTCACAGATTTTTCGGCGCTCGGATGAATCCGGTATCACCACCGCCGCTCACAGCATTAACTCCGGCATCGTCCCAAATATTCCTGTGCCGGACGGTATCACCCGCAGCGATATCTACCTCATTGAAAGGAGCGACCCGGAAGAAGCGGCGCGTATGGTTGAAAATTTAGTGGCAGATCAGATTCCCAAAAAATTCAATTTCAGCAGTACTGATATAACAGTGCTCACCCCTTCAAACCGCGGACCGCTTGGAACAATTCAACTTAATCGCAGATTACAGGAACGTTTAAATCCACCCAAACCAAACAGGAAAGAACTGGAGGTACGCGGCGAAAAGTTCCGTCTACGTGACCGCGTGTGTCAGCGGGTTAATAACTATCAGATCGATCAGGAAGGTGTTTTCAACGGGGATACAGGAGAGATTTACACTATTGATACTCAAAAAAAGAGCATGCAGGTGGAGCTTTGGGACGGTCGGCTGATCAATTATGAAGGCGCAAACCTCAGCCAACTTTCACTCTGTTATGCGCTGAGTGTGCATAGGTCCCAAGGAAGCGAGATGCCCTGCGTAGTATTAGTGCTGCATGAGTCGCATTACTCCCTGCTCGAACGCCAATTGTTGTACACGGCGGTAACACGCGCAAAACAATTACTGATTGTGGTAAGCACCCGTAAAGCCCTATCCATCGCCACTCGACGCGCCACCACCAAAAGGCGCTGCACTAGGCTGCAGGCGCGGATTGAGGCCTTGCTCGCCAGCACGGATATTTCATCAGAGCTGGAGGTAACCTCAACTTAAAATCAGAGCTTGCCTCTACTCCACCGCCAGAAGCGTGAGTTCAGGGTTATGAAAGCCATAGCTACCGCTAGGCGCGGAGATCTTCTTAACCTGCCGTAACTGCCTAAAAACCATGCGAATGCGTTCGCGCTGCACCAGTGCGGTCTTAGGCTGCCTCAAATAGCGACGGTAGTGCAGACTGGACATCAGCAAGTACTGGCATCCGGAAGCTTTAAGCGCCTTCAAATCCAAACTGGGCATAATTTCATTGGGAGGCAGATAAGAAACTTCAAAGCGCTCC
>JAAYZI010000029.1 GCA_012514925.1 Deltaproteobacteria bacterium
TGCTGAAAGCCGCCTGGCGGATGCTAAGGCTCAAGTTGAAAAGGTAAGAGCCGAGTGGAGCGCCAAGATCAAGACGTTGGGAGTTCACGGTGAAAACAGGGCGCGAGTGCTGCATTCAGAGGGTGACCTGTACGAGGCCCAAAAGAACGCAGAAGGTGATTTGTTTGTTGCCAAGGCTAAGGCAGAAGTTGATAGGTTGCGGGCGGATGCTTTAGCCGCCAAAGGGGGAGGAGACGTTTATGTCGCACGCGAACTGGCACCGCTTCTTAGCTCTTTAAAGGGCGGAGTTATTGGTCAAATTGATCCTTATAACTTCGAAGAGTGGCTTAAGCGTTTTGGAATCGCCGGGGCAACCGGAACACGGTCGGAGGGCGGGGCCGTTTTGGAAGTCAGGGAGGCTAAGCCATGAACAGGGTTTTAAGGTGGGGGCTGGCTCTCCTTTTGATTTTTACTCTTAGCGCCTGTGAATCGCCGATCAAACACTTAGGTCCGGCAGAGTATGGGGTGGTGTTTAGAACTCTTCCTCGTTTCTTGGGTGGCGGGTTGGCAAACAAAGTTCGACGCCCCGGGGAGACTTTTATTCTCTGGCCTTGGGACACCGTATATGTATTTGATACAAAAATTCAAACTCTAGAGTGGGGGCAGGCTGGAAGGGGCAGCAATTCCACGCGGGACGATTACGTGCAGACGCGCGCGGTAGATGGCAATGAAGTTTCATTGGCAGTGCGGGTGCAGTTTGCGATTACCACAGATGAAAAAGATCTGCTTTACCTTGTTCAGAATGTGGGGACTTCGAACGCTGCGGTAGAACAGGTTGTGATTGCCGCCGCGCGCGCCGACCTGCGTACAGCTATGAACCGTCTAAAGACCGGCGAGTTTCTTATTAACGTCGCCAAATACCGTGGTGAGTCTGATGCGAAGAAAGCGCTGCAGGATAGGCTTGGTCCCTACGGCATAAATATCGTAAGTGTCAATCTTAGTGAGCACCGTTTTGAACGGGTGCTTGCGGATGGCTCTATCGACAGGTCTTACCAGGAACGCATCAATCGTATCCAAGCTCTAGAACAGGAGACCGCCCGTGAAGTTTTAAATATCGAGGCGGTTAAAGCCGATAAAGAGCGCGAGTACAATAACATTCAAGCGGTGGTAAACGCGCAGGTGGCGGAAGCCGAGGGGTATAAAAATCAGGCGCGTTTAAGGGGTGACGGCTATTCAGAGGCCAAACAAAACGAGGCAAAAGGCGTGTTAGCAAGTGGGCAGGCCCAGGCGAGCGGACTTGCGGCGCAGGTCGCCGCGCTTAGCGGGCCGGGTGGGCGCGCCATTTTAAAGCTTGACCTTTCCCGAAATCTCCAAAAGGCCGAGCCTAAGTTTGTGCTTATGGGAAAAACCGCCCCCGGTGAGGAGGGAATTGAGGTTAAGCGAATCGACACGAATGAGCTTCTAAAGCAAATCGGAGTCTTTGAGGGGCTCTCAAAATAGTGTGTCTTCAAAGGCAATGTACCAACTCAAAATGGGATTACCACACAAAGTAAAGGCACCCTCTGGTTGATAGCCCTTATATATCAATGCTATAACCACGGAGCGTTTTATAGTTTATCAGAGTATAATTTCTCAGGCCGTTATGAATGAGCAAAAGAACGACGAGGATACCGTAGGTACCGACCTTTCAACCGTTAGAGAGGAAATTAATCGCATTGATCGCGAACTGCTGAGGCTCCTCTCTGAGAGACGGGCGTGCAGTAGCAAAGCAGTGCAAGTAAAGGAGCTTGTACATAGCCCCATCCGGGACCGGGGACGTGAAGAACAGTTGCTTTTGGACCGTATCCAAATAGCTAAAAGTTTTGGGTTAGATGCCCACTACACAACCAAGGTGTTTCATCAGATTTTAGATGACTCGATCCACGCGCAGCAAGAGCACTTGCAACGCCTCGCCAATGCCGATAAGGCCGGAGATGCGCTGGTGCGGGTGGCCTTTCAAGGTATAGAAGGTTCTTTCAGCCATATGGCGGCGCTTGAGTGCTTTAGCAGTCGCACCTCGCAGGCGGTTTACTTGGGTTGCCAGACCTTCAAGGAAGTTATGACGGCAGTGGAACAGGGACGGGCCGATTATGCCATTGTGCCTGTTGAGGATACCAGCTCAGGGGGTATTAATGAGGTCTACGATCTCTTACTGCACACACAGCTTGCAATTGTAGCTGAGAAAAAAAGCCGCGTAGTCTACTGTTTATTGGCGCTTCCTGCAGCCACGCTTAGCGGCATCAAGAAAGTCTTCTGTTCTCCGGCTGCGGCGCTTCAGTGCAGCAACTTTCTCTCTCGCCTGCCTAACTGTCACGTCGAGTACTCTACGGATGCCTCTCTTTCGGGCAAGCGCATCTCCGAAGGCTCAGACAAATCGGTAGCAGCGATTGCTAGCGAAGAGGCGGCCAGGCTCTTTGGATTGGCGGTTCTGGAACGCGGCATCACCAATCAGGAGGAGAATTACACTCGCTTTTTGATCGCCGCCAGGAAGCCGGTGAAAGTTGATCTTAGAATTCCTTGCAAAACTTCGATTGTGATATCGACCGCGCAAAAACCAGGCGCTCTGGTGGAGGCCCTTCTGGTTTTCAGGGAGAACGGCATTAATCTCACCAAACTGGAGTCTCGTCCTGTTATCGGAAATCCCTGGGAGGAGATGTTCTACGTAGATTTCGAGGGCAATCTGGAAGAGGATCGGGTCAAGTTGACTTTGGATGAGCTCACTCGCAAAGCGCGCTTTATCAAGGTGCTGGGAAGTTATCCCTGCGAAGAAGTGCCCCCCACCCAGATCTCGGCAAAGCAGAGGTTGAATTCCGGCGCGAATGCTGGCGCTGAAATTAAACCTGTGGCTAAGGCTGCGGCACCTGCCCCAAAGGTTTCCTCCAAGGCGAAGGGCTATCGCCTTGGCAGTAGGGAGTATAAGGCTGAGGATACCATTATAGATGTGCGAGGCATTAAAATAGGCGGCGGCGGTTTTGTGGTCCTGGCTGGTCCGTGCTCAGTTGAGTCTTATGATCAGGTCATGGCATGCGCACGTGAAGTTAAGGAAAACGGCGGAGTAATCCTAAGAGGTGGCTGCTTTAAGCCCAGGACTTCCCCCTACAGTTTTCAGGGCATGGGTTATGAGGGGCTGGATATCTTGGCGCAGGCTGGGCGCAAGTACGGCCTTCCGATTATAACCGAAGTGCTTTCAATCGAGGATATGGAACGAGTCGCTGAAAAGTCTGACATGATCCAGATTGGCGCGCGCAACATGCAAAATTTCACTCTGCTTAGTGAGGCCGGGCGCATGCATCGCCCGGTGCTCCTAAAGCGAGGCATGAGTTCCTCCCTGGAGGAGCTGCTGCAGGCCACGGAGTATATTTTGGCGCAAGGTAATCAGCAGGTGATCTTATGCGAGCGGGGTATTCGTACTTTTGAGACCGCCACTCGCAGCACTCTTGATCTGAGCGCCGTGCCGGTCTTAAAGGCGCGCTCGCATCTTCCGGTGATCGTGGACCCTTCGCATGCGGCAGGGGAGCGAGATCTTGTGCCGCCTCTGGCCTTAGCGGCCAAAGCGGTCGGAGCTGATGGCATTATCGTGGAGATTCATCCCGAACCTGAGAAGGCACTTAGCGACGGCCCGCAAGCATTGCGCTTTCCAGAATTCGCGGATTTAATGCTGAGGCTTTTGGCTTGATGCAACAGCTTGAGATCAATATCGGCGCGGCCCAGGCAGAGACATATAAAATTTGGGTTGGCTCTGGGTTGATTTCGAAAGTGCCGGAGTTCTTCGACCTCTCGTCTTATAGCCGGGTGGCGGTGTTAAGTGATCATAATGTAGCGCCGCATTGGGGTGCCACTCTAGTTGAAGCCCTCTCGCATCGCGCCGAGCTGATTGTAATCCCCGCAGGCGAGGAGGCTAAGAACATCACCACAGTGGAGCTGGTGTGGAGGCGGCTCTTAGAAGCTGGCTGTGATCGAAAGTCTCTGGTGCTTAATTTAGGTGGAGGGGTGGTCGGTGATCTAGGAGGTTTTGCTGCGGCCAGTTATATGCGTGGTGTTGATTTTGTGCAGATACCGACCACGTTGCTTTCGCAGGTCGACGCCAGTGTGGGCGGCAAGCTTGGCATTAACTCGGCGGGAGTAAAGAATTTAGCCGGTGTATTTAGGCAGCCGCGTGGGGTGATCATCGATACCGATACGCTTAGTACCCTGCCCAAACGGGAGCTACTTTCCGGGTTGGCCGAAGTCCTAAAGCATGGGCTTATTCGAGACGCTGATTATTTTACCCAGGTGTGTGGGCTTGGAGAAGCGGTCTTTGAGCCTAAAAATTTGGAACAGATAATCCTTCGCTCCTGCCAAATTAAGGCTGAAGTGGTGCAAGCCGATGAATTGGAGGGTGGACTTAGAAAGATTCTAAATTTCGGACATAGCATCGGGCACGCCATCGAAATCCTATCACATGCGAGGCTTCCGGCGGAGCATCTGTTGCACGGTGAGGCAGTGTCGTTAGGCATGTTGGCCGAAGCCAAACTCTCTGAGCTTGCGGGGTTTATCAGCGCGGCCGACCTGGACCACATCCGAGCTGGTTTGCAGGGCTGTGGTCTTCCGGTCACGTTAAAGCAGCGCTTCGCTCTGGAGGATCTACTAGCCAAGCTGAAATTAGATAAGAAGAATGTAGGCGGTGTTCTTAAGTGGACATTACTTCGCGCTTTAGGTGAGGCTGTTTTTGATGTTGAGATCTTGCCCGAGTTGGTTGAGCAGTCCCTTAGAGAGGAGTTTGCTTGAAGGCGGTGGAAAAAACAGTGGAGTCAGAGCAAGGGAGCGCGCGGGTGCTGCTTACGCCGCCTAGGCACCGGATTGAAGGCGAAATTTTACTTTCCGGCTCCAAAAGCTACACCAATCGCGCATTAATCTTAGCGGCCCTAGCCGATGGCCGAAGTGAGTTAATAAACGCCTCAAGTAGTGACGATTCTAAAGTGATGCTTTCTGCGCTTTCTAAGTTAGGAGTAAGCTTTGGATGGCGGGATGAAACGTTGTGGGTGCAGGGTTGTGGTGGGCGTTTCAAACCGTATCAGGGAGATATTGATCTTGGCCCAGCCGGCACATGCATGCGCTTTCTTACGGCGTTATGCGCTTTTGTTGAAGGCGTAGATGTTGTGCTAAGAGGCAGCAAGCGCATGCACACCCGGCCAATCGCCGATCTGGTTGAGGGGCTTAAATCTCTGGGGGCACAGATCGAATATGTGGGGAGCTTTGGATGCCCGCCACTTAGGATCCTGGGCCGAAGTGCGCCGTCTTTGGGCAGGGTGAGTTTGAGCGGTGCTGCCAGTAGTCAATTTTTTAGCGCCCTTCTTATGGTGTCTCCTTTCTTTAAGGAGGGCTTAGAGATTGAAGTGCTGGGAGAGCAGGTTTCAAAGTCCTACATCGATATGACCGTTGCAAGTATGCGCGCCTTTGGGGTGGAGGCGCAAAATCAAGGGTACTGCCGTTACGCTGTGCCCGCGGGAGCCAGGTATCAAAGTAGGGTGCAGGTAATAGAGCCTGATGCTTCGGGAGCTTCCTACCTGTGGGGGATCGCCGCGATTTCGAGGGGGCGGGTTAAGGTTAAGAACCTCTCTTTTGGATCGGCCCAGGGGGACATAGCCTTTCCTAAGTTTCTGGAGCGAATGGGATGCCGTGTAAGCTGCTCGGCCGCATCTGAACCCGCTTGGATTGAGGTCGAGGGTCCCGCGCGGCTTATAGCGCTTGAGGCCGATATGTCATCCTGCCCGGATACGGCGCAGAGTTTAGCGGTGGTGGCAGCTATGGCTGAAGGGGAAAGTCGCATCCATGGATTGAGCACTCTGAAACATAAAGAGACCGACAGGTTGGTAGCGCTGCAGCAGGAGCTTGCGCGGGTAGGAATAACCAGTCGTGTCACTGAGAGCGAGATTTATGTGCAGGGGGGAGATCCTCACGCCGCTTCGATTAAAACTTACGACGACCATCGTATGGCGATGTCTTTTGCTATGCTTGGATCGAAGCTGGATGGGTTGGCGATAGAGTCACCTGCGGTTGTTACCAAATCGTTTCCTGACTTCTGGGAACAGTTAAGTCGGCTTGGCATAGGGGTAAGATGCGAGTAACCCTGGTAGGCTTTATGGGATGTGGTAAAAGCACAGTCGCGGCGCTGTTAGCGCGCAGACTGGGCTGGCGCTTAGTTGAGATGGATGAGTTGATCCTAAGCAACTCCGGTGAAGAGTCTATTGAAGATATTTTTCAAAAACGGGGCGAGGGGTATTTTAGAGACCTCGAGTGTGCTTGCCTTAATTCCCTGAGCAAGGAGGATAAACTGGTGGTCTCTGCCGGCGGAGGAGTGGTTATGCGCCCTGAAAACCTTGACGCTCTTAAGGCGGGTGGGGGGAAGGTTGTTTACCTAGAGACCGGTTTTGAGGAGGTTAAAAAGCGTCTGGGGGATGGCCGGGGACGGCCGCTTTTTCAGGATGTAAAGCAAGCGGAGAACCTATACATTTTTCGTGTTCCACTTTATAAAAGATTTTGCGATGTTAAGGTAAAAAGCGAGGATAAAACTCCCGAGCAGGTCGCGCAGGAGATTCAAGTTTGGTTAGCTCAAGCCGGTAAATAACATGCGGGTCACAGCAGAAAGTAAACTCTGTATCATCATTGGAGATCCGGTGGCGCATAGCCTTTCGCCGTTAATACACAACGCGGCATTCTTGGCGTGTGGTTTGGATTCTAAGTTCGCATTTATGGCTGCGCGTGTGCGAGAAGACGATCTTAAAGCCGCGATCTTCGGGCTGCGCGCGCTGGGCGCGCGCGGGGTGAGCTGCACCCAGCCTCATAAGGTTGCTGTAATGCAGTTCTTGGATGAGATCGACCATGCGGCTCGTCAGGTTGGCGCGGTCAATACAGTCGTCAACCAAGATGGCCGACTGTGCGGTTATAACACCGACACCTTGGGAGTTGTAGGGCCGCTTAAGAAGCGTACGACTCTGCGCGGAAAGAAGGTGGGGCTGATCGGTGCCGGTGGGGCCGCACGTGCGGCACTTTTCGGTCTAAAACAAGAGGGCGCAGAGGTGACCGTTTTTAACAGGTCCAAGGAGCGTGGGAAGGAGTTGGCAGATGCGGCTGGATGCGACTTTTGTCCGCTTTCTGAGTTCGGTGCGGGCTTGGGTTTTGAGATTCTTGTTAACACCACCTCACTTGGTATGTACCCGCATCCGGACGAAACGCCGCTTGCGGCTGAGCAGATTCAGGCCGGGCAAATTGTATTTGACGCTGTGTATGCGCCTTATCAGACCAAGCTGCTTAGCATAGCCCGCAGCCGCGGAGCTGAAGTGGTGCACGGCACGGAGATGTTTATTGCGCAGGGTGCCGCTCAGTTTGAACTCTACACAGGCATGTCCGCACCGCTAAGTGCGATGGAGCAAGCCCTGCATCTGCATTTGGGGATTAAACCGTGATTAACTACTGTTTACCGATTATTGAGCGCGAGGCTGAATTTGTGCGGGAGCTGATAGACCGCAGCCGTGCCGATTATCATTTTATAGAGATCTGGCTTGACTATATTCAGGAGTTGGATCCCTTTTTTGTAGAAGAGCTTGCGGCGAGTTTAGGAAGTCGACTCATTTTTTTATTCAGACGCCAAGGGCTTGACAAAATACAGATGCCTCTTGAGAGTCGCTACCGCATTATTTACAAGATTTCGGAGAGCGCAAGTTTTTTGGACTTGGACCTTACGACTCAGGTTGAAGAGCTGGATTACATAAGAAGGGAAGGGCTTTCGCCCAAGTTAATCCTCTCCTACCACAATTACATAGAGACCCCGGATTGGCCGGTGCTACGCAAGTTGGCGGTGACGATGCGTAGGAACCGCGCCACAGTTTGTAAGGTGGCTTGTATGTGCAACAGCCCTGAGGATGCGGTGCGTTTACTGACGTTGCAGATGGAGTTTCGGAAAAACGCTGTGCGCCACATTGTGCTTGGCATGGGAGGATATGGGGCAGTAACTCGTATCTTCGGCACTCTTTGGGGAAATGAGATGATCTTCGCTCCGTCTTCGCATCAGAGCGAATCCGCGCCGGGTCAGCTTACCCAAGGAGAGCTGGCGCAAATTTTTAAGATTCTGGAGGGGCAAAATGGGCGGAAATAGTTTCGGCAAGAGCCTCTGTATCACCACTTTCGGTGAGTCGCATGGCTTAGCTGTAGGAGTTGTCATTGACGGCTGTCCAGCTGGGCTTGAGCTCAGTGAAGCGGATATTCAACCAGAGCTTGACCGGCGCAAACCTGGCCAGAGTCATCTTACTTCTCCACGCCAGGAAGCTGACTGTATTCAGATTTTTTCAGGGGTGTTTGAGGGGAAGACTACTGGCACTCCGATTATGATTATGGCTCGAAATCAGGATCAGCGTCCGCAGGATTACCAGGATTTTCAGAATTGCTACCGTCCTGGTCACGCAGACTACAGCTATGATGCTAAGTACGGTTTTCGGGACTGGCGCGGGAGCGGCCGGTCCTCGGCCAGAGAGACTTTGGCTCGGGTTGCGGCTGGGGCGGTCGCCAAGAAGTTTTTGCGTCAGGTTGCCGGGATTGAGGTCCTTAGTTTTGTGGAGCAGGTGTGTGATATTCGAAGTGGTCTGGATCCTATGCGAATTTCGCGTCAGGAGATCGATCAGAGTTTGGTGCGCTGCCCTGATCAAGTCGCTTCTGCCAAAATGGTTGCGCTGATCGAGAAGGTCAAGGCTGAGGGAGATTCTCTAGGTGGAGTTATTAGGGGTGTTGTCACTGGGCTTCCTGCTGGGTTGGGTGAGCCGGTTTTTGATAGGCTGCACTCTGATTTAGGGCGCGCTATGTTAAGTATCAACGCCGTTAAGGGTTTTGAAATCGGCAGTGGTTTTGCCGGCGCGTGTTTGCGCGGTAGTGAGCATAATGATGAGTTTTATTTGGACTCTGCGGGAGTTGTAAAAACCCGCACTAATCATGCTGGAGGGGTGTTGGGGGGCATTTCCACTGGAGAGCCGTTGCTTTTTCGGGTGGCTTTTAAACCAGTAGCGACTATCGCTAAGGAACAGCGCACCATCAACGCCGCGCATGAAAGTGTAACGCTTAAAGCTGCTGGCCGACATGACCCCTGTGTGCTGCCACGCGCAGTGCCGATTGTAGATGCCATGGCTGCGCTGGTGGTCATGGATCACTGGATTAGGAACCTTTCTGCCAGAGTAAGATAGGGGGGGCGTTATCTTTGAGTTTCTTTGTTTCATTATTTTTACTTTCTCCGGAGAAAGTAAATGCGTGCCTCTCCTTCAGCTTCATCCGAAGTGGTTCGTATTTCCACCAAGGGCCCTTGGTGTTGAGGCCAGGTTTCAAGCGCGACGTTAAGGGGTTGATTTACTAGCGGGGGGTGCCTGCTGGTTTAATAATTGGTATCGGGGACAGTTCCTATCAATTGGTAATAGGAATTCTGTCCCCGTTACTGCTTGGTTCACATCTTTACGCAGATCGCCCACACTTCGAAGGTTACTTTCTGACTTGAAGTGTTGATATAGCGCGCGCTCCAACCAAAGCGGTTGCCATCTACAAAAGGTGTACTCGCCTGCAGATACATCTTGGCGACATTTTTGACGGCGTAGCTTCCGCCTCCTACTACTTTCTTGCCATCGGAGCAGTATGTGTTCTGGTCTCCACTAAGGCCGGCCCCAAGGGTTAATCTTGTCACCATCAATTCATAACCGGACATTCCTGGCAGTCCTTGAGGTCCGGTTGCACCTTTAGCCCCTGCCGGGCCTGTGGGTCCTGTGGCACCTCTTGGCCCTTGTGCTCCAGCCGGGCCGCTTTCCCCTTGATCTCCTTTTGGTCCTGTTGCGCCGGTATCACCTTTTGGTCCTTGGGGACCGCGCTCACCTGTGGCGCCTTTAGGTCCTTGCGCTCCTGCCGGACCGGGGTCACCTTTCTCGCCTTTAGGGCCTTGGGGACCGGCTTTTGCGGACAATGCACCTGATTCGGCTTGCAGTGCGCTTATAGACTGTGCGTCAAGCAGCGACTCGAACCAGAGGCATTTTCTTTTTGCCGTGATTTTACCGGAGTGTGGATTTAGACAAAGTTGAAATTTACGCGTCGCGCCTTGAGCTTGAACCGGCATGTAGCACAAGCACGCTGCCAGCGCCGATAAAAGAATGGTGGTCTTTGCAGAATAATTGAATCTTCCCTGAATCATAGATTTACTCCCTTATAAAATACTTCTGTCTGCCGCTTCGAAATTAAGTTACCAAGCGGTTGGGAACTTCCTTCCCAAAACGATTTCTTTATCGGGGAAAAAAGAACAGGGTTTACTTTTTTTTCGGAAATTTTTCGGGAAAAAAGTAAAAAAGTAGGGGGGCACCTTTTGGAGAACCTTTTGGAGACACCTTTTGGAGACCTTTTGGAGAAAAAAGTAGGGGGGCACCTTTCCCACAATTTTACTTTCTCTGGAGAAAGTAAAATTAACTCCGCATTATTATTGAGGCAGAAAACAAAAATTTGGGGGGAGTTCTCTTCCCTAAAAAGCCATTCTATTTTGGTAGGTTTTACTGTTTAGTTACTATCGAGAAGTTTTAGTACTAAGGCAGATTGTTGATTCGCTTGCGCTAGGACGGCTGCGCCAGCTTGTTGCAAGATCTGGTTACGAACGAGGTTGGCTGATTCTTTTGCTACATCTACGTCTCTGATGCGGCCGGTGGCTGCGGCTATGTTCTCAGTAGATGAGGAGAGCACGTTTACCGCCACACTTAGGCGCGACTGAAAGGCACCGATCTGTCCTCGCTGCGCACCTAGTTGAGATAGCTTTTGCTGGAAGACTGGAAGTGCTTGGCGAGCATCCGCCATGGTGGAGAGAAAGAAAGGAAGGAGGGGGGAGACGCCGTCTTTAGTAAGTGCTGTAAGGATGGTTGCTTGGCCTTGATCGTTTACACCTCCCGCCGTCACTAGATCCAAAACGCCGTCGCCGTTTACATCCCCAAGGCTAAAGTCAGATCCTACATCTGTGGCGAAGGTGCGTTTGTCTCCAAAGCTGCTATCCCCATTTCCAATTAGCACACTCGAGTGGGCGCCCCCCGCCGTCACCAGGTCTAAGACGCCGTCGCCATTTACATCCTCAAGGCTAACGGCGAAGCTCGTGTTTCCCGTTTCCGTGGCGAAGGTACGTTTATCTCCAAAGGTGCCATCCCCCCTTCCAATCATCACACTAGTCTGACTCTGGCTACTACCCCCGTATTTGGCACTTCCCGCGCTTACCAGATCCAAAACGCCATCGCCGTTTACGTCCCCAAGGGTAACGGCCCAGCTAACGCCATCCACTTCCGTAGCGAAGGTGCGTTTTTCTCCAAAGGTACCATCCCCTCTTCCAATAAGAACACTCGCCTGCCCCCGACTGTTGGCATTTCCCGCAGTTACAAGGTCCAAAATACCGTCACCGTTTACATCCCCAAGGGTAACGGCTCTGCTGCTGCCATAACTGCTTCCCGTCTCCGTGGCGAAGGTGCGTTTATCTCCAAAAGTGCCATCCCCATTTCCAATGAGTATACTCACCTGACCCTGAGAAGATCCGTTGTGGGCATTCCCTGCCGTCACAAGGTCTAAAACGCCGTCACCATTCACATCCCCAAGGCTAACGGCGTAGCTAATATTGAAATGACCTCCCGTCCCCGTCTCCGTAGCGAAGGTACGTTTATCTCCAAAGGTGCCATCCCCATTTCCAATTAGTACAATCACCTGGCCCTGATGGTTGGACACTCCCGCGGCCACCAAGTCCAAAATGCCGTCGCCGTTTACATCCCTAAGAGTCACGGCTTCACATTGACTAGAAGTACCTCCAATATGCATGGTGTAGGTGCGTCTATCTCCAAAGGTGCCGTCACCTCTTCCAATTAGCACACTAGCTTGGCCCTGGGTTAGGACAGCTCCCGCAGTCACCATATCTAAAATACCGTCACCGTTTACATCCCCAAGGCTGACGGCCTTGCTCGAACCGAATTCCGTCGTACAAAAAGTCCTCTTCTCCCCAAAACTCCCCGTCCCAATCGCACCTCCAACTCCACTTGCCACGCCGCCATCGAGTCCATACCCAGCTTGTAGTCTTAGCTCTTCTACGCTTCCGTCAAACAAATTTAGGCCGTTAAACTTTACGCTCTTTGATATCCGGAAGTACTCTTTTGAGAGCGCTTGTGCCTCCGCATCAAGAGACTTCCTCTGCACCGTGCCATACACACCGTTTGCTGATTGCTCTGCCAATTCTTGGAGACGGATCACAATTGAAGTCAAACTATCAAGCGCACTCTCAGCAAGATTTAAAGCTGAAAGACCATCGTTTAGATTTCTTATCCCCTGCGTGTACACCCTGCGGTCAGCATCTAA
>JAAYZI010000330.1 GCA_012514925.1 Deltaproteobacteria bacterium
ACTAGTTTAATTTGCCAACCCTTTGCGCGAGATATGCATATGCGACAAGGCCAACATTAGGTCGTACCAGATTGGATGACTTTACGTTTTATATGAAGAAATCTAACATTGTCTGTGTGATGGTAACCGGTTGCATGAATTTTACTTTCTCTGGAGAAAGTGAAATTAATTCCGCGTTACCCGTTACCGCCGAGAGGCTTAAAACAAAATTGCATGATCAATTCCATAAATAAAAGGTCATGCACCATATAATGGTGAGCATTTTTAAAAACCAAATGGACTATATAAAACTTCTTTTCGCTTTGCTCCTTTTTCTGGTTGGGTGCGCCGGGATTTCTCCTAAACCCCTTTCAATCGATCAGCGCTTGGCCGCCATCCCTCGCAAAGACGCGCCACTTGAACATAAGCTCATCATCCGCTGGAACGAGCAAGCAGTTCCTTACCTCGAGGCAGGCTCAGACGCCGACTTGGCTTTTGGCCTTGGGCTGGTGCACGCCCATCTGCGAGGCGGACAGCTGGCACTGCTTAAACGCATCTCTCAGGGACGGATCTCCGAAATGGCCGGACCTTTCACCACTAAAGTGGACCATGCCCTGCGCATCCTCGACTTAGGTCGCGCTGCCCCGCAAATAGAAGCAGCCCTGCCAGATGAAACCCGGCGCTGGCTGGAGCGCTTTGTGGAGGGAATGAACTACTACCAAGCCAACACTCCCAACACTCCACCAGAGTTCTCCCTGCTCGGCATCAGCTTCGAACCATGGACAGTCAGAGATGTGATAACGCTCTCACGGCTGGTAGGCGCTGATGTTACCTGGTTCGCTTATTTTTCGCTCTTATCCGAAAGACGAAAAGGGCAAACTGACGAGGCTTCCTGGCGCCGCCTGATTGCCACTACCCAAGCCGGAGCACCCAACTTTCGCGCCGCCGAAAACGATTCGCAGCTCTTGCACGATCTGCTGCGCGCAAGTGGCCGCTCCGGCAGCAACTCTCTGGCGCTGGCTCCAGGCCGCAGCCAAAGCGGCGGAGCGCTACTAGCCAACGATCCACACCTAGGAGTCCAGCTTCCTAACTTTTGGATCCTGGCGGGAGTAAAGTCGCCCTCTTATCACGCCGTAGGAATGATGATTCCAGGAGTGCCGATCTTCGGCATCGGAAGGAATCCTGGGGTTTCCTGGGGCGGCACGAACATGCGCGCCGCCGCAAGTGATATTATAAACATCTCCGACCTGGACCCAGCCGGGTTTTCAAAACGCAGCGAACTTATTCGTAGACGCCTTTGGCCGGACGCGAAACGTGAGGTGCGCTTTTCGTCATGGGGACCGATTATTTCCGACGCTGAACTACTACGCGGAGGCGATGGCGAAACCCTGGCTCTGCGCTGGGAAGGACACGATCCAAGCGACGAGATCTCGGCGTTTTTAGGTGCTGCCCGCGCCAAGAACGCGTCTGAATTTATTGCAGCTTTTAAAAGCTACGCCGTCTCCTCTCAAAACATTCTCTTTGCGGACAGCTCCGGCGTAATCGGCCAGATCATGGCGGCCAGAGTGCCGCTGCGCTCAACCTCTGGCAGGGCTTCCTTTATCCGAACTCTGGACGAAGCGAAACAGGACTGGTCAACACATCTCGCTACCCCCCAACTCCCCATGCAGCTTAATCCCCAAAAGGGGTTTTTGGCGTCCGCCAACAACCGCCCTGCCCAAACGAATCTTTTCCCCTCTTCCCTCTTCTCTGATGACGAACGCGTGAAACGTTTGGAAGAACTGGTGTTGTCGCGGCCACTCTGGCGAGTTGAGGATCTCGTCCAAATCCAAACAGACGTTGTTTCTCGGAAAGCTCCGGCCCTGCGTGACGATCTACTGAGCTTCATGCCTGACGAAGCGACCAAGCGGCATCCTACTTTTGTGACGCAGCTTAAGTCCTGGGACGGGAGTTACGCCGCTTCGTCACGTGGAGCACTGCTCTTTGAGCTGCTGCTAAGCGAGGTCGCCCATAAAGTTTATGCTGATAAAAAGGGAAGAGTTTCAAATGCAGCCTCGCAATGGTCTTATCTTACAGCTTACCTAAAGACTGACCTAAGCGCGCTGGAGCCACATCTTTGCAAAGAGATCTTGCAGGATGCTTTGGATAAAGCGGCTAAACGTGCCGACCGTTTTAAAAACTGGGGGGAGATGCATCGCCTACCCACTCAGCATCTTTTGGCGCGCCTTCCAATTCTAGGCGGGCGCTTTACTCTGGCTGACCACCCAGCTTCAGGCTCCCGTGAAACCGTGATGAAGACCTACCACGGCTTGGAACGCGGGCTACACCAAACGAGCTACGGCTCACAAGCGCGTCATCTGTCCGATCTCTCCGACCCCGATTTAAATTATTTTACGCTCTTCGGCGGACAAGACGGATATCTCGGCAGCCAAAACTTTGCAGACCAGGTGCCGCTCTGGGAGAATCAACAGTACGTACGGCTACCGCTTCGAGAAGATGTCGTTAAAGCGGAGTTTAAGCGAGTACTGGTTCTACCCAATTAGATATAATGGGGTAGAAAATCCTGACTTGCACACATGAGTCTAGCAGTGGCTGCTGTTATAGCAGCGCCCCGCATCAGGAATGCGCACACAGCCACCATTGTCGTCTCGGATATAAAGAGATGGACTACCAGTGCGACGACGAGCCTTCTCAACTAGGTCTTGGGGAGACTCACAACTTCCACAATCCCAACAACCGTAGTGAGTTGAATCGTAACTGCCGCGTGCTCGCGCATATGACCCCATACGCTGCACAACCTCGCCGCGCGCGTTGTAGACCGAGAGGCAACCGGAGAAGCTCCCCGGGCATCCCTTCCGCGTGACGAAGCTAGTGCTGCGATTACGAGGATCTGAGGAAGAAAAATCACGGCTTGGACCCGCCCGCCACACTTCACAATAACTAATGTCGCGAACCTCGGCGCAAACCTTTTTCGGCCCACTCAGAGCCTTCCCAAAAACATAAAAAACCGTAAAGTTAGAAGTTGAAACTTTAACCTTGCGCTTATAGCTTAAAATCTCGTCGCGACCATCTCCATTCAAATCGGCGCAACGGAAGAACTTAAATTTACCCCTAAACCTCACCACCTTGAGGCGCTGACTTTTGCTCAGCCTAATGCGGGCGCGGCGCCCCTTAACAATCTCCACCTGGTCGCGCCGACCATCTTTGTCAAAATCGCAGCGCGAGAGCTTTCTAGCAGCAAAAGCCGACGGAGAACAAAGCAAAATTGCGGCGGCAGCAAACCCCAGTGCTAAAGGCGTCTTAAGCATTTAACGTCTCCTATATATTATCAGTAAAGCCGAAAGAAAAAACTCTCATGCTCCAGCGTTTTGGACAACCCCCTTCCTCCCCCCCCTACCTTACGCAAAGTTCCCTTAGGGGGCGATTACTTTGATACGGATACAAACCGCTGTTATCGCGCCCTCCCACCTATGCCGGTTTTAAGCAAAGCCAGGATTCCGTAAAGGATTCCGGGAATCTGTGTCAAAAAGCGATTTTTATTTTGATTACTGCCAAAATATCAGGCACTATCGAAGTTAGGCTCCTTCGCCTCGGCAAACTCCTTTTGGGGAGGTGCGAGAATGACAAAACTTGAACTTTGGTTTGTTGAAAGCGGGTCGGTGCATCTTGAAAAAACCTCGTTTTCACATCCACTACTTGACAAAAAACAGGAAGCTTACCGTGGAAAGAGCTCTGGCGCATTTGCCAACTCCCACTCTTTTCAGTGGTCGCCCGCGGTCAGAAGCCTGAGCTTACTCTTGCTGCAAACTGCCGCATGGAGCCGTAACAGCAAAGACGCCGATCCTCTCTCCGCACCGCGTCTTGTAGGAGCAGATCACACCCTGGCGTCTTCACTCGACTACGCCGTAAGCAAATTGCCTCTTTGGCTGATGGACATGTTCGGCTTAGATTCTCGCGGCAACGCACTAGCGCGGCGTCTCATCCGACGCACCAATCCCGAACGCCGCCGCGGTGGAAATTGCGTCCTAGCTCTAAATCTAAACATGCTCCCGGCCGACAAGATTCATATCTTCCTTAATGAACAAGCAGTTCACGACGGCCGTCAACTCGAACTCCTGAGCACGAAGATGATGGCTGCCTACGGCACAAAGAGAACATCTACCCCGCTTATTAAGTCTGTTGATGGTCCCAAATCTGGCCCGAGCGCTGACACCGCACCTTCCGAAGATGCTGCTGAGATACGCCGCAGCTTTGAGGACCAAGCAAAGTATCAGAGGCTGCCGGCGGTTCAGGGTCTCGACGGCATCTCTTGGTGGAGGGGCGTAGTACGAGCGGATCTGCAAATGGTTTTGCAGAATACCGGTGTATTCAACCGCGCTAAATACCGCCAGGATGTCAGCGCACTTTGCGCTGACCAATACTTCCGCCGCCTATCAAACGGCCGGGGCAAGCCCGCCAGCGATTTTGATTTGAACTTACCGATTTCCGGACGGTTGGGAATTCAGGCCAACTCCGCCGCAAACCGTCGCGCTCTTGAGGCCTGTTCACCGTTACGCGTGGCCATAACAGTTGATCAGTTTGGCAGCCTGGCGATCTTTAAATATCTAAAACATATGCGCCATTTTGAGATTGAAGTTAACTTCGGCTGTCTGACCTCCTCTGAAATGGTGAAGTCCTGCATATCCGGTGACCTTGTTAAAGACTCCGACGCCTGTATATTAAGCCCTTACGCCACTGCGGCAGTTCTAGCCGCCGGGGATAAAAGCGCTTACCGCCCTTTTATGCTTATGCCCAAAACAAGCCGACGCGTGGTTGCCCCGAAAAAATCAGGTAAAAATAAAAACAAACAGCTTGCGAGCGAAGGCCATTACATATTCATGCGAGACTCGCCTTCTGGGGGGTTAATGTATTTTAACCGCCTTATGGAACAGGGGTGCTTAAAGGCAGGCGCTGTGAAAACCACGCATATGGAACTAGATGAGATGGGCACTATGCTAAGTGAGGGGGATCCTGACCTGCGCGCAGTTATATGGTTCCCTTTCTACCGGCTGCATCAGGCCTTCAATAACTGTCTTTTTGTAGATCAGGAGTCTTGTCGCCTGGGCCTGCAGGATTCAGTTCTAATGGTGCACGAACGCCTTTTGAAAAACTCTGCCTTTGCAGAGGCGCTGGCGGTAGTGATACGTGGAGCGTGGATGGAGTTACGAGAAGATACCGCAGAGCGAGAGCTAATCGCTGAGCTGTTGGTTCAAGATCCCGGCCACCTAAAACTGCTAAAGCGCGCCTGCGGCATAAAAGCGCTGGCTGCATAACTCTGCTCCACCTAACGAAATCGCCTCCTTCTAAAGAATGCGGCTTTATAGCCTAAGTAACCGTTCACCACATGTAATTAATTATGCAATTTTGTTTTAAGCCTCTCGCCAGTAAAATTTCACTTCGGCGCGGAGTTAATTTCACTTTCTCCGGAGAAAGTAATATTCATGGCAACCGTTCACCACATGTAATTGATCATACAATTTTGTTTTAAGCCTCTCGGCGGTAACGCGGAATTAATTTCACTTTCTCCGGAGAAAGTAATATTCGCGTGAACAGTTACCAGATACTAGCCTGAATCCTCACCGGACTTTTAAACCAGAAATTAAGCACTCAGCATGGTGCTACAGTCCAAACAGAATCTAAAAAGCAGCTGCGAAATCTGCTTTTTTGCGCTCCTTTAAAAAATCGATATGGGCAGATTAATCCTTGCCACGCCTCTTTTGCGCCTCCCCTACACTACAGGATGGGCGCTGAATAGGCGTAGGCCAGGGGAAAGAAGGTTATAGAATCTGGCAGCGGGAGAGAGCGCGCATATGCGCCTGTCCCGCTGTCAGATTTGCATCGTGTTGCTGACAGCATAGTGTTTGCTATCCGCTGTTCTTCTTTCAAAGGGAGTTTTGAGATGAATAAAGAAGATTCTTTAGACCGGATCGTAGTTGGATTGCTGGGAGCGGGGCCAATCGGGAGTAACTTAGCGTGTAACTTCGCCGATCACGGGATTGGCGTAGCGCTCTACGATAAAAACGAAGAGACGCTACGTCGAGTCATGAGCACGGTTGACGGCCTGAAAGGCCGAGTCAGCGCTTACAGTTCGGTTAAAGCGGTCATCGATATGTTGACCACACCCAGAATCTGTTTTCTGTGTGTTCCCTCAGGGGAAGCGGTTGACGAGGCAATCGATGATTTGTACCAGTCGGGGTTCGGCCCACACGACATCATCGTCGATTGCGGCAACAATGATCACAAAGATTCATTGCGGCGCATCAAAGAGTGGGAAGGCCGGATCTCTTACATGCTGTGTCCTCTTTCAGGCGGCGTAAAAGGCGCGCGCTTTGGGCCGTCTCTGATGCCGAGCGGGCTCCCTAAGGTCGTAGAGCAGGTGATGCCAATCCTGCAGCGAATTGCCGCCAAGGCAAACCCCTTGACAGGTGATAGCTGCAAAGAAGCACAACCTGACCAACCGACCATGGATGGAGAGCCCTGCGTGGCCTGGATTGGACCAGACGCTTCCGGAAACTTCGTTAAGACCACGCATAACGGCATCGAGTACCTGATCATGCAGGCGATTGGAGAGGTGGTGTGGTTATACGTCAAAGGCTTGGAGTTTGACCTCGATAAGGTCATCGACGAGTTAGAGAAAGTTCTTAAAAAACCACCTCTGTCTTCAACCTTCTTGTTGGAGGCAACCATCCAAGTTCTGCGGAAACGGGATCCACGGAACCCAGAGCAATTTCTGGTTTGGGAAATTCAAGACGCAGCACATGAGAAGGGCACAGGCGCTATCGCCGTACGAGACGGCCTAGAGCTACGCGCGGTGATTCCGGGAATCGCCGAGGCCAACTTCTGCCGCACTCTCAGCAGCCTTACGCAAGAGCGGCAAAAAGCGGCCGGATTATACCAGTCGTTCGAAGGCAGGTTCGTCTCACCGTACCTACTGTACAGGATGCTGCCGTTGGCTTTACAGTCTGCATTCATTATGGCTTATGCGCAAGGCTTCGCCATGATGCAGATCGCCTCTCGGCATTACGGATGGAACCTGGATCTAGCCAAAATCGCCAGAATCTGGCGCAATGGCTGCGTGATTCGCTCCAATATGCTGCAGTTAATTGCAGACGCTTACGAGCGTAAGCCCACACTGCTAAATCTTATGCTCGATAAGGATTTCCAGCGCATGCTCGATGCTAGTGCACCGGCTTTGGGACAGGTGCTGTACATGGCGCTTGACATGTATGTTCCAGTACCCGCGTTAACGTCGACCTACAATTACTTCCTGAGTTACACCAAAACAGAGCTGATCTGGGCCAAGGTGATTCAAGGCTTGCGCGACCTCTTTGGGGCTCACGGCTTCTACCTCAAAGAGGATCCATATCAGATCGTTCATGTCGACTGGTAATGCTCATTCCACAACTAGGACTTAGAGGCTTCCTCTCTAAGTCTAGCATGGCGCGCGTTTCCAGCGCGCCATGCTTTTTTCCCTCTTCGTTTCGCATCTCCAAGGTTATACACCCCCGGCCCCGCCTTACCTCCTGTTACCGGTGATCTAATGTAGGTGGCATCGTAACCACTTCTTGCA
>JAAYZI010000331.1 GCA_012514925.1 Deltaproteobacteria bacterium
ATTCTGCTGCCGGAGTCGTTCAACTCTTCCTCCAACGTATTGAGCCTACGGGGGACAATCGTCAACAGGGCCAATATCAATATAAACGACTGTCGGCTTGAAACTTTGGTAAAGAGCATAAACGAAGCGGTTAAATCCGGCAGCACGATAAAAGCGACACAAGTTAGTAAAAACAAGGTAGTCGCGTACTTTTTGGAACCCTTTAAAAGAATAGGAAGTAGAAATACTAAAGTGAGCAGCCCGCAATAGACTTGCGGATCCTCGTAGTAATTCCAAGTCCCAAAGTACCCGTGCAGGGGATTGCCCGTCAGATTATTTGAAAACAATCTGGCCAGAAAGGTTTTATAATACGCAGATTCAAACAACCAACGATGTTTGTACGCCCTAGATGTCAATCTGATGGTACTTGACAATACATCATACTCTACGAGCAAATTAACCACACCTATTCCGACAGACACAACACTAAAACCGGCAAACTTAAAGAAAGCAATTAAAGCTTTCTTTGAGAAGCCAAACTCTTCATAAAGACGATACACTGCGTAAATCAAGAGAAAAACTGAAAGACACACTCCATTGTGCCAAGAGACTATGTACAAATAGCTCAATGCCAGCGAATAAAGCAGCGGCTTGTTTTCTTTGAATAGCAGTTCGAGAGCATACAAGATAATTGGAAAGAGCACGTAAGCAATATGATTAAATTGGTGCTGTCCCCATAAAGTGACAAATCCGCTGAAACCGTAGTAGATCGAAAATACAACTGCTATTGAATCTCTTACCTTAAAATACTTGAGATAACGAAACCAAAAAAAAGCTGCGAAGATACTGGCTAGAAGAGCCTTGATTGAATACATGTACAGGATGCGATCTTCTCCGCCCAAATAAAGCAGCTGATGAAGAGGATTCAAGAATTTAGGAAGCCAATTAACTTGTGACCCCAACCCCACACAAAATGACCAAAAAGAAAAACTGCGACTCTTGAAAAGATTGTAGAAATATCTGTCGTAGGCCCAGTAGCTTAAATACGTATCGGTTCCGATATCACCGTGAAACACCAAAAATTGACGCCCTGTAATGCAGCTCCAATACAAAACAGCTCCGATCAGAGAGCATAACGAAAGCAACAGGAAACTATGTGCGTTTTTAACAACGAATCTGCCCATTAAAAACCCCTCGGAAAGGCGCGATCTGTATCTGACCGTTAAGTAAAACTGCCTCGGATATATAATTCGTGAAAGCTTAAACTTTCATTCTACTGTGAACCTCAAACTGTAAGATCAGATCGTAGCTAATGCAAGTAATACTAAAAAAAACGACCCCGCTCCCAATCTATGAGGCTCTCCATTCATCTGTAGTCATCCGCTAAGTCGAAATACTGCTAAGTCACAAGTGTTATTTCAAGTGGTGGAAAGAAGCGGCCGCACCCTGCCAATCCTAAAACCGCAACGCGTGCTACCCGGCAGGGCGCGGCCCTTAATCTTGAGGTTCAGCCGCTCCTGCTTTAACCCAAACTCCGGCGCATACCATGAATGCCCACAGCTTAAGCGCACTCCCACCCCTTCCACCTTCACTTCAAAGCGTGAGCCTTTTGGAGTTTCAAACTCAAATGAGCGAACCTGCTCCGAAGACTCTTCCGTAAGCGCAGCTTCGGTGCAGAGGCGGATACTTGGATCGAAATGCAAGTTACTTTCAAACTCTCTTGGAGCACCACGATTTTCAATTAGATCCGTCACGCACACAGCCTGTTCGTTCTCCAATAGTTCAACTTCGCGGCGATGTATAACGCCAATATGCTTGTATCCGGTATGCGCGGCGCTGATACGGGCAGGCGGCTCATAATTCACCTCGCTGGGATAGCCGCGTCGACCTACCCGGAAACTCTTCCACGTCTCGTTTTGATCGATACCGTCAACTGTAATGGTGTTATGCGCCGCAGTGGAGCGAAAATAATCGCGCCAAGCGCCTGCCCGATACTCATACACCCCGGAATCAGTGAGGATCGGTTCCCCATCAAACGCCAGGCAAATGCTCAACATGTCGTTATGCGCGTGGCCTAGCTGGTAGTCCGGGCCAATCGGACCCACGTCAAAAAAAAACCATAGACGTGGCGATTGGTATATGAAAAGCCCGCTCTCGGTATAAAACACACCGCCGGATACAAAACGCGGCGACTGATAGCCGGGAAGCACTAAAGGAAGCGCCTCAAGCACTCTCTGGGGAGAATCGGCAACCTCGCAACTCGTATCGTTTAATAGTGGGATACCACAGGGAGAGATGATCCCTTCTAAGAAACCGCCCATTTTTTCTAAGACTCCACTTAAAAATCCTGGCAACACGCCGTCACGCTCTAAGAGCGCAAAAGATATGGCTATCAAGTCTTCCATCACAATCAGATGATACATCGGACTTCGTTCAAAGTGGCCGCCGTCTAAAAGGATCTGCTCCTTTAACTGCGTCTCCAAAAGGTCCAGGCCGATTTTTACGCCACGGGGATCTGATAAAAATATGTTTCCAACAAGTAAGCCTTTACAGTTATTGATTAGGTG
>JAAYZI010000332.1 GCA_012514925.1 Deltaproteobacteria bacterium
ATGCTGCCACTGCTGGCATTTATTTTTGCAAAGCTTAACGGGCGAATGCAAAACGAGCCCCAGGTCTTTCGATTTGTGATGCTAGTTGCTTTAGGGGCAAACCTTATAGCTGCATTGATTCCAGCCAACTGTGGACACGAGTACTTTGTGTGGTATCCACTTGTGGTAATAGCGTTAGGGTTTTTTGTGCGATGTAACCGATATCCGGTTACGAAGTTTCAATGTATGTAGATTTTGTGTAATTAATCCCATACGTGAACAGTTATTAGATGGGGAATGTTTCTTTGTTATTAAGCTAAAAGGAGCAACGATTAGATGCTAAAAGTAGGAATCGTAGGTTGGCGCGGGATGGTTGGTTCGGTATTGATGCAGCGCCTCCGTGAAGGCGGGGATTTTGCTTGGATCGAACCTGTGTTTTTTTCAACATCGGATGTCGGCGGGCAGGCCCCGGCTGAAGCCGGAGCGGGCGCGCGGCTAAAAGACGCTTACAATGTAAATGAACTTTCAGCGCTTCCCGTTATTATAACCTGCCAGGGTGGGGAGTATACCAAACGGGTTTATGAAAAGCTGAGGCAAAGTGGTTGGCAGGGATATTGGATCGACGCCGCCTCAACCTTGCGCATGCAGCCGGAAACGGTGATTGCCCTGGACCCAGTAAACCGAAGAGTCATTGACGAGGCATTAAATCGGGGAATTAAGACCTTTGTGGGAGGAAACTGTACTGTAAGTTTAATGATTATGGCACTAGGAGGTCTTTTTAGAGAGGACCTGATTGAATGGATATACTCTGCTACTTATCAGGCGGCTTCGGGGGCAGGAGCCAAGCAGATGATTGAATTGATGAGGCAGATGCGCCACCTCGGACAGGTCGCCGACGAATCGCTGAGTAATCCGGCTGTAACGGCTCTGGAGATGGAGCGTATCGTAACCGCAGCGCAGAACTCGTCGGATTTTCCGTTAAATGACCTGCCGGCACCCTTGGCCGGAAGTTTGATTCCTTGGATCGATACGGCGGTTGACGGTGGTCAGACCCGCGAGGAGCGCAAAGGGCATGTAGAGTTAAATAAGATCCTTCAACCCGAAAAAGAGATCGCCGTCGATGGAATTTGCGTAAGGGTAGGGGCGCTGCGTTGTCATAGCCAGGCGCTTTGTATCAAACTTAAACGAGATTTGCCTTTAAATGAAATCGAATCAATTTTGCGTGGCAGTAATGAGTGGGTGCACCTGATTGAAAATTCACCGCAGGCCAGCTTCAAAGAGCTGCACCCCGCAAGAGTCTCGGGGACCCTGGATGTGCTAATTGGCCGGGTGCATAAACTGCGGATGGGACCTGAATATTTGGGTGCCTTTACGGTCGGGGATCAGCTGCTTTGGGGTGCAGCTGAACCGCTAAGAAGAATGCTGGCAATCGTGCGGGAATGGTTGGAGTAGGCCGCGCACAGTTAATCCAAGCAATCTTCCAACCCGGTTCCGGTCGCCTCATCTTTAAGTTTTTTCAGCACTTCAACTTCAATCTGGCGAACACGTTCTCTGGATATGTGGAAGATATCTGCTATTTCCTGCAAAGTGCGGCCCCGTCCGTCCTTCCACCCGTAGCGCAGCTTAAAAATTAGCTGTGTGCGCCAATCTAAACCCTGCAATGATTCCTCTAAACGGTTACGAATCTCCGAAAGTGAGGCCTGATCCAGCAGGCTACTAAGACTCTTATCAGGCAGGACCGCTTCGAAGGGCAATTCATGCGACTTAGCTTTGCGCACCTCCAACGCGTATATGCTAGCATGAGCATGTGTGATCAAGCGTTTGGCTTCATCGTTTTTAAAGCCGCAGGCGGCACAGGCATCCTCCGGCTGGACCGGTGCTGCACGCGCATGCATCAATTCTTCCTCCTTCTCTCGGACCTCTCTCAAGCTACTGCTGATATAGGCAGGTATACGGATAGTACGGGCCTTATCCGTAATAGAACGCCTGATGGTCTGTTTAATCCAATAAACCGCGTAAGTGCTAAACTTAAATCCTAGGCTGGGATCAAACTTTTCAATGCCCTTGTAAAGACCAAGGTTGCCCTCCTGAACTAAATCCAGAAGAGACATACCAGATGGAATCGGAAAGGTTTTGGCAATTGAGATCACAAGCCGTAAATTCCCCTCGCACATCTTCCTTTGAGCAGCTTTATAAGCTTCATGATAATGCGCCACTCCTTGTATACAGTGCTGAAGGCGTTTCTGCCTAAACTCAGATGGCTGGGGAAAGGTGTTTGGATCGCAGCTGGAACCAAGGCATTTTTGCCACTGTAAAAAATACTGATCCTTTATCTGGCACTCTTCTATCAGAGCAACTGCCTTTTTTATGCTCTGTTTATACTTTAGTAAAAGGTGATCCCGCTCTTTTGTATCGTCGGAGCAACGCTCCAAAGTGCTTAAGGTCTCTTTAATCTCTGGCCGTAACTTTGTTAAGGCGTCCAAATTCTGACATACTTTGTGCTTAAGCTGTGTCTTTGCATGCCGTAAGTCGGCTTTGTAGTTTTTATCCCTAAGACGGCTATCAGTCGAGCAGTTTAAAGCTTTTGCGATTGACCGAGTTCCGGCGGCGACTTCTTTAAGAAATGTGCTAGCTAGTTCAATTCCAATCGGATCGGCTAATACACAGTAGTGGTAGGCATGCCTGGTTTTCACGATCTCCTTAAAGATACTTCTTTCCTGACTTTTAGTTAGAAGTGGCAGGTTGGAAATCTGTTGAAGGTAGAGCCTCATTGGATCCGAATCTCCCAGAAGGTCCTGTGACTCGCTTGCAGAGTTACTTTGCGAGCGAGAAGGTAGATTGCCATTTTTGCGTCGTGGCTTCAGTTCGTGATCACTAAAGGAGGTGTCCAAGCTAGGAGCAGGAACCTGGTCTGATAGATTTTTTTGTCTTGATGGCATGGCCACCGTGTCTAAATGTGGAACGTCAATTGCAGATAGATCTAAAGCTCCCATGGGTGTAATTTTAAGTAATTATTTGTAGTTAGGCAAATTGTAACCGTTCACGTACGGAATTGATTACACAAAATCTGCCGCCCCCAATCAGGAGGTGACCACTTTTTTTTCATGATAATCGCACTGGTAACACAGTGTAATCACCTAATTTAATATTCATGTGAACGGATACCGGATACCATGAAAGTAACCGTTTTTTCTCCGCTGTAGGCAGCGTGTAAGAATCGGCTATTTAAAAATGGTTGTTACGATTATGGGTATTGTAAGAATTGTTTTTCAGGTAAACTCGGACAAGGGCGTGGCGTTTTGTTTGCGTTAATAAGCGACAAATGCCACCAGATCTTTTCATCCTCAGGGATTCACTGAGAGTTATACGGGCAGAGCAGGAGGTAAGGGGGCACAGCATCGGAATGCTGTGCTTGTGTGTTTTTTAAGGTTTTTTAAAGGAGACAGGGCATGGCTAAAAGGAGTAGAAAGCGCAGTGACGAGGAGCGGATTCTGGAGGTGGCCCAGGAGATGGGCATAACGCCTGAGAACCCGGCGAGTACACGCCAGGCGAGGAAAGATATCTCGCCCAGTGTTCAACTGCGGTACAAGGTGGTTCGTAGGGTCTTAAAGGAAAACAGACTGCTTACGATCCACGACTGATGGCCATGGCTGAGAACCACAACTAATTTAGGGCGAGTGGGGGCTTTCTCCCTCTCATTTTTTAACGGTGCAACCCCTGCTCGCCCTACCGTTTCTACTTATTTCCTTACGCTTATTTGCATAAGTCAGAATTTGATCACACAGACAGTGTTAGATTGCTTCGTATAAAACGTAAGGTCATCCAATCTGGTACGCCCTAATGTTGGCCTTGTCACATATACATATCTCGCGCAAAGGGTTGGCAAATATGCGTCAACGTGAATATTACTTTCTCTGGAGAAAGTGAATATATCCCTTATCCACCTGTACTAGTCAGTATTTAATCACACAGACAGTGTTAGATTGCTTCGTATAAAACGTAAGGTCATCCAATCTGGTACG
>JAAYZI010000333.1 GCA_012514925.1 Deltaproteobacteria bacterium
CGATCAGTCTTTACGGGCCTCCTTGCGTGAGGGCATGGCGAGCGCGGCCATGTTGGGGGCGGGGGAAAGCTATCTTAACGCCTTTGCGATTTTTTTGCAGGGCACAGCCATGCAGATCGGCGTGTTAGGAACTGTGCCGCAGCTGTGCGGAGCGCTTTCGCAGATTGGCATAGTGGGGGTGATGGAGCGTGTGCGCAGTTGCAGACTGGTGCTCGTGGTTCTATCTGTTTTGCAGTCCATGTTTTGGTTGTTGATTGCCGCGATTCCATGGGCTTGTGGAGTTAGGTCGTCTGCTGTCACCGTGCTGATCTTGGCGGTTTCGGGCTATCATATAGTAAACGGCCTAATAGCGCCTGTTTGGAACAGTCTTATCGGAGATCTTGTGCCTGTCAATGTGCGCGGGAGTTTCTTCGGCAAAAGGGGCAAGCTTGTAAGTTTAATGACTTTCATTTCAATGTTTGCCGCTGGGCAAACTTTAGAGCTTTTTAAAAGTTGGTCTTCTACAGCGTTAGGGTTTTTTATAATTTTTGCGGCGTCTTTTGCGGTGCGGGTGTGGTCTGCCTACTTTCTCTCAAAGCATGCTGATCCGTCATATCGATTCAGCCCCGGAGATCGTTTTACTTTCGCTGATTTTTTACGCCGCATGCCCTATTCAAATTTCGCAAGGTTCGTGCTTTTCATTTCTTTATTGAATCTGGCGGTGTGGCTCGCGGCACCTTATTTTTCCGTATATATGCTAAGGGATCTTGGTTTGAGTTATACGGCCTTTACTTTTTTGGGGGTAACTCAAATTTTAGCGCAGATTTTAACGTTGCAAAATTGGGGTTTCCTAGTTGATCGTTTTGGCAGTAAGCGCATTTTGTCGTTTTGCGCTAAGGGTGTGTCGGTTGTACCTCTGTTCTGGTTGTTTGGATCTCAGATTTGGTATCTTTCGCTCGTGCAGGCTCTTTCAGGGGTGGTGTGGGCTGGATACAATTTGGCTATCCAGACTTTTTTGTTTGACGCGGTTTCTCCTCCGAAGCGGGCGCGCTGCGTGGCGTATCAAGCTACAGTTAACGGAGTGTTTGTTCTGATTGGATCGTTGCTAGGCGCATACTTGGCTACTCATTTAGAGAATCCCATTCCGTTTGAAAATTGGTTTTGGGTCCCGCAATCTAATTATCTAATGGTTTTTATGGTTTCAGGATGTGTGCGGGCGTTGGTTACTATGGGATTGCTGCGCATTTTCCGGGAGGTGCGAGCGGTGGAAGAGGTCAAACGTCGTGAATTGATCTTTCGGATTGCACATGTGCGGCCGCTAGCGGGTCTTATCTTCCGGCCGTTAACTTTGATCCAAGGAGCAGTGCGTCGTAATAGAGAAGGACACGCGGAGGAAGAATGAGGGGGTATGCAGGCGGGGATGTCTCACTGGGTGTAAGCGTTTGGGTGTAGTGAGCAAATGGGTTAGACCTAGGCGTCTTGGAAGAACCAAGAGTTTCGGTCTTTCAATTTGCGCCAGCAGCGCCACAAATGCGTGTAACGGTAAAGCCCTTCGTGCAGTAGATTGAAGCGGCTGCGGCGCAAATCTTGGCAGTCGATACCGATTTGCACGACTTTACGCTTGTGGCAGTGCAGATAGAGACAGAGTTCAAAGATATGCCCGGTCCACGGATCTAAAAATGGCAGTGCCCCCAGGATGGCCTCTCGACGAAAGGCTTTGGAACCGATGGAATAATCCGAGATGGTGACATTGAAAGCTAAGTTTGAAAGCAAGATATACAACTGGCTGGCACACACGCGTATCGCGGAGCGCTTTTGATTACCCATGGTTTTTGAGCCTACCACCATATCAGCGTAGCGTAGAAGATCGTAAGCGTAATCAAGAAAAATAAGCTCAGAAGAAAGATCTACATCTAAGGTGGCGATACAATCTCCCCGTGCAGCCTTAACTCCTTGGACGAAAGCTCGTCCTGCGCCACGTTCTGGCAGTTCGAGGAAAACGACGTTAGCCTGAGATTTGGATAAAGAGTGACCGATCTCAGAGGTACGATCAGTTGATCCATTACTAACAATGATAATTTCATGCTCAATCTGTCTTGCCGACAAGTGGTTGTGGACCTCGGCGACTGAGGCTGCAAGAATCTCCGCTTCGTTGTAGACAGGAATGATAATAGAGAAAAGCCGCGACATTTAACTCCTTATTTGGGGTGATTTTGTGAACGGATAGTGTTTTCAACCTTAAAAATGGCCCCCTGAGGAGGCCTTTTCTTCAGTTTCAATATTTGTAGATTTTGTACAATCAATTCCATGAGTGAACGGCTACGTGATTTTTAACCAGTCCAGCCCGTATGCGTGCTAGCCTAGCTTCTTCATTTTTGTTCTGTGCATCATAAATCGCGGCGGCTGCTTCGTATAAGAGCTGAAAATTTGGACTGTACCTGCCTTCCGCTTCAGCCACCTGGTTCATACGATCAGTAAGAAATGAGAGCGCCTCTTGATGTTTCTCTTGTTCCAACAAGCCCGCAAGCTCTTGGGCCCATTGTACTTCCTGCTCTTGTGCGTCTATGGAAATAGGGCTTGCCGCGGCTTGGGACTCGGAATTTTTTTTGCAGGCAGCGGAAATGATCTCTAGCGGAGCTTTTTCATCAAGCAGCCTTAAAAGGTAAGCCCGGTTCATAGCCTCAAGCGCTCCATGACAGACTTTGACGTTGCTTCCGCCCAATTCGGCGTCTACCTGTGGGTGGATGTCTGTGTCGTATTTGGCCTGGGTCTTAGCTAAGTCACTATAGAAGCTTTGATGACGTTTTGCCGCGGCGCCTTGGTCGCCGCCCTCCACCATAGCCTTGTCCTTCAAGTAATCGCCGGTGTACTGGTTGCTGTAAACATTGTTAAGCATGGTTTGGTACCGTTCTTCAGATTTGGCGTCGTTTTGCAGTACGGCCATGTTTAGCAAATTGTTGAAAATCCACAGTGCTTCTTCAGCTTCCATAACTTTATCCACATAGCTCGCGGCGTCGTTTAAGACCTCTACTGCCTTACTCCAATCTTTGACTGTTATGTAGTGGTTGGCGGCATAATTGAGGGCAGATATTGCGATTGAGCTTCCCATGTCGTAACTCTCAAGGCAACTTTCTAGCCCCCAATTGGCATGTATTTCGGCACTTCCTACGTTACCTTGTTTACGAAAAACAGCAGCCAGCAAATTAATGCAGGCTACAAACACCGGGCCTTGTTGGAGATCTAACGTCTCCCGTAGATATAGGATGGTTTCCAGAGTTTCCTTGGCATGATCTAGATCTTCGGCCAAGTAACTAGCAAAAGCAGCCCGCGCTTGAATGTAAGCTACATGAGTGTAATCCTCCTTAAAGCGAATCAGAGGATTAAGGGTGTTTGCAGTTTTCATAAATGCGGCGGCAGCCTGTTTGTATTTTTTCTGAGAGAAATACACCTCTGCCTCTGCCATTGAAAATGGCGCGGTGCCTAGTTCGGCCGCTACCGGAATCCGCGCCGCAAGGGAAGCGGCCTTCTCAAAATGCAAGAGAGCTTGTTCGTATTCTTGTTCCTGCATTAAAACGGCTGCGAGTCCGCTAAAGGCACCAGCCGATAACAGCTCCGAAACTGTTTGTTCTGTGCAAAGGTCTGCATTTTGCCGGGCTTCTTTGAAGGTGCGCCGGGCTTCATCCCACTTTTTTCCTGAAATATGCGCAGCTCCCAGCGCATTTAGTACAGCTGTCGTATGCTCATGGGTTGGACCGTATTGCGATTTAGTAGAGATAAAAATCTCTTCGAGCTTGGAGATTGCTTGAACTGAGCCTGATGTGGCCAGTGTCGTTAAGGCGTCTGAGACACTCTCAATCCATCGAAGCTCTTTTTCCGTGAACTTATCCATTATTCGTAGTCCTGTTTGGACAA